>JAEUTS010000119.1 GCA_016787005.1 Bacteroidia bacterium | reverse complement strand
GAAGCCGAAAGGATATAGATTGTCCAGCAAAGTACCCCGGTAAGCAGAGCTGTTGCTGCTTTGTTTATCTGAATAGAATGTTCAAGAGTTATGGCAAGGTAGCCGATTATAAAAATTGCGATAATTGTAATTTCCATTTTGTTAATGTCTTACGCAAATTTGCAGAGGAAGTGCAATATAACCTTAAGAATAAAATAAAAAACTGTACCCTTGGTAGTCTCCAAAAAACAACAAATCCCTGTATGTATCTAATATACAGGGATTTTCATTTGTTGTATGCGGGCTGGACGGGACTCGAACCCGCGACCTCCGCCGTGACAGGGCGGCATTCTAACCAGCTGAACTACCAGCCCGTTTTCCGGTTTTTTTAACGAACGGACTACAAAATTAACTCTTTTTCAATAGTAGGCAAGAAAATAAGTATTTTTAAGAGCTATGGTTCTCTTTTTCGTAAATATTCATTGATATCACACCCCGATATAAAATATATGAGCTTACAGCCATAAATACATGGCTTAAGTCAAGGTAATTGAACCATTTGTGAACCGAGAACTTGATTAAATGTATAAAAGCAGCCAGGAAAGCAAAAAAGACCGACCATATTGCTAATCGGCTTCCTTTGTCCCTTGTTTTTTTGTAAACAAATAGTTCGAAAGAGAATAAAATCACCAACAAGCCATATACAGCATGTATTTCCACATAAATGAACTTTAATTTATACATGGCTAAAAAAATAAAAGCCAATAACTCAATAATATTTATAGTAACAAAAAAATCACCAATGCGCTTTTTTAAAAGCGGTCGGGCGTGAATAATGGCGCCACGTTCAGCCAGCGCTACCGATAACATGCTTATTATCCAGCCCGGCAATTTCCATTCAAAACTCAGGTAATGCAAAAAGGCATGGCCTATCAAGCCCCCAAATGCGGTCGCTAACCCCATTGTTAGAAAAAAGTATCGGTAAAGTTTGATTGAAATGTTATCTGAGTTTTCACTTTTGCCAAGTTTGCCGAATGCATAAAAGCAAACAGTCGAAACCATTAGGTCGGTTAAAGTCGTAATGGGCTCCATTACAGTAACTCCACGGATATCAAAACTGGTTAACTCCATGATGCAAAGGTAATCATACTATCAGGCCTTACGACATAAGCGGCAATTAATCCTGATAAGTGTATCGGACAAAAATTCGCCGTAAATTTGCTTTTCTGAATCGAACATGAAATGACTAAAAAATTCTCGATCACAGATCGCCTCAATAGTTTTAAATATGCTTTAAAAGGCCTGAAACTATTTTTCAAAACCCAGCACAATGCATGGATCCATTTAGCAGCATTTCTTTTAATTGTTGTTTCAGGGTATTATTTTAAATTAAATAAAATGGAGTGGGTAGCCATTCTCTTGGTCATCGGATTTGTTTTTACCGCTGAAGTAATAAATACGTCAATAGAGTTTCTCACCGATCACGTATCTCCTGCTAAACATGAACAGGCAGGTAAAGTAAAGGACCTCGCTGCTGCCGCTGTATTAATAGCTGCAATAACAGCCCTGTTAATTGGTGCTTTGATCTTTATTCCGAAAATGTTTTTTTGAACTGAAATTTTACCAGTAAGAACTTTTAGGCCATCTCTCCATAAAAAGAATCTTCCGTTTCCCTTCTCCAATTGGAGAAGGTGTCCGCCTCAGGCGGACGGATGAGGCAGGGAGAGCAGGAGAGGGGCCTACTTCATATTCACAAACTGCAACGGCAATCCGTAATTTCCGCGTGTCACCAGGGAAATGATCTGCTGAAGGTCATCAATCTTCTTACCCGTAACACGTATCTGATCATCCATTATCTGAGATTGCACTTTTAACTTAGAATCCTTTATGTCTTTATTTATTTTTCGGGCGGCATCTTTATCTATGCCTTGTTTAACAATAATGTCTTTGCGGACCATATTGCCGGAAGCATATTTTTCTTTGCCCTCATCAAGGCATAAAGGATTCAGGTGCTGTTTTATCATACGTGAGCGTATGATATCAATGATTGAATCCAGGCGCATATCGTTTTCAGTAAGTATAGATATAGTAAAGGCTTTTTTGTCGAGGTCAATTGTGCTTTTCGAACCATGAAAATCATAACGGTTAAGTATTTCCCGTCTCGCCACATTAATTGCGTTGTCAAGCGTTTGGACATCCGTTTTACTTACTATATCAAATGATGGCATGGTTCAGTTTTTTGTTCAACTAAACTACAATTTTTTTGCGTTTATTACGAAAGTAGCTGTGTAATGTACTTCTCCAAAATTTTCTATCTTTTCCCTTCTCCACCTGCCTGCCGGCAGGCAGGTTTGGAGAAGGTGTCCGCCTGAGGCGGACGGATGAGGCGAGCGATGGGGCAATGAGTCCTTTTATTAACTTTAACATCACATGCAAAACTTTAAATATACTTTTGGTCTTTTTTGCATTTTTGCTTCCTGCAAACCGACTCCTCCGACAGTTTATTCCGGGCCCACTATAATTATTTCCACATTCGAGCTTGCCTCCGATTCCATATTGAGCAAAGCACACAGGAACATTGATCATGCGAAAAAAGAGCGTGAAAGGGAATTGAGAATTTGGAAAGCGGAACAACCTTTCTTAACGGCTGGTTTAGTAAATATTAAGCAGGCTATTCCCTCTATATTAATCGATCTGCGTTATTCGGGGTTAAACAATTTTATGGATGCGGATGTGTATGGCGATATTACCAATGCATATTTGCAGCCGGACGTGGTTGAAAAATTAGCAAAGGCTCAACGTGCTTTGAAGGAAAAATGCCCTGCTTGCAATTTGATCATTTATGATGCGGCACGTCCGTTAAAGGTGCAGCAGCTTATGTGGGACAGTATAAAAGTTCCGAAAGGGGAAAAAACCAAATATTTATCGAATCCCAGGTTTGGATCCTTGCACAATTATGGAGCTGCTATTGATATTGGTATTGCAGATAGTTTGGGTCAGGAACTCGATATGGGTACACCTTACGACTTTTTTGGTGAAGAGGCTTACCCAAAGCGGGAAGTGGCCATGTTGGCTGAAGGCAGGCTTACAATGACACATGTAAAGAACCGGCAATTGCTCAGAGATGTGATGTATAAATCCGGTTTTTTCAATATCCAGACAGAATGGTGGCATTTTAATGCCTGTACGCTTGAGAATGCCATTCGGTCGTATAAATTAATAGAATAGGGCGGTTTATGATTATGTCATTGTAAGTTTTTATCTTTATGCAGGCAATTCTGCTTGTTTAACGCAATTAAGGGGTAATTATGGATGATGAATTTGTGCTCGAGATATTGAGGGTAATGGAAACCAATAATGTTATTCTTGCCTTTAATGGTGAGTTTGATATGCGGGTGATCAATGCCCTTGTGACTTCAGTAAAGGAAAAATTAAGCAATGTAGAGTCTAATATTTTCGTCCAGAAAAAGATTTATAATGTCATGGTTGAATGTCTCGAGAATATTTTTCGTCATTCTGAGAATGCCATCCAACAACATATTCATTTACGTTCCTTCGCTATTTTTACACTAAGAAAAGATGGAAATGATTATTATCTTGTAACAGGTAATTATGTTCAGAATAAAAGTGTTGATTTTTTAAAAAACATTATCGACAAGATAAATACACTGAACAAGGCACAGCGCTGGGAAATGTATCGTGAAATATTGGCCAATGGCGAGTTCTCTGATAAAGGAGGTGCTGGTTTAGGTATTATTGACATCGCGATCAAATCCGGCAGTCAGTTAAAATACGATTTCAGAAAACTCAACGATAATAATACTTTTTATGTTTTCCAGGTATGTATACACAACAACAATTCACATTTAAATAATTGAATAATGACGCCATTAGTTATTGAATCTACCGACTTAACACCAAAGATCTGTTTCAGGCCTGATAAAAAGGAGTTCGAGATCTCGGGTGAGTCTAGGCCCGAGAATGTACGTAAATTCTATGAACCCGTAATGGATTGGATCGACAACTATAAAGATCACCTGCATGCGAATAAGGCTAAGGGCAGCGAGAAACTCGTTTTTAAGTTTAAATTCGAGTATTTCAATTCAACTTCGGCCAAATTCCTGACTTCGATCATTAATAAGTTAGACACAATAAAACAGGAGGTTATGCCTGTCGAAATCGAATGGTATTATGATGCTCCTGATGAGGACATGAAAAACTCAGGTGAAGAGTTTTCTAAGATGGTTTCTATACCATTCCGTTTTTTTTCCGTAAATTAATGCAATTGTAACTTATCATGGGGCCGGAGGATAATTATATTTATGATATTCACCTCAAAATGAGGGATAATAATGTGCTGTTGGCATATACAGGTGAGCTTGATATGAAAATAATTGATGCGCTCATCACCTCCGTTAAACTCAAATTGAAAGAAGTGAAATATTTTCCCAGGGTTCAAAAGCGCGTTTATGGTATTATGGTCGAATGCCTGGAGGCAATACATAGCGGATATGACATTACTAAAAAACAAAATAGAAAGATAAACCCGTTCTCTATATTTACATTAAGTTGTGATAAAGATTATTATTACCTTATTTCGGGTAGGTATATTTTTAACGATAATATTGAATTTCAGCGGGCGCAAATTGATAAGATCAATGCCCTTAATATCGATGGTAAAAAACAATTGTATAGGGAATATGTTTCTGATGTAACTGTAAAGGAATATAATACTGACCTGGCAATGGTTGATATTGCTATTAAATCAAATAATACGTTAACATATGAATTCAGAAAGGTTGACGATACTACGTCCTTTTATATTTTCCAGGTCAAAATAAAAGTTAACTAAAATGCAGCCATTGATCGTTGTAGCTACCGAAAGCACACCGCATATTATTTTTGATGTCACAAAAAATGTATTTGAAATGAAGGGTGAATCCCGTCCGGAGAATACAAAAGCTTTTTACGATCCGGTGATCGACTGGGTAAAAAAATTCTGCGCACAAACCCTCGAACAAAAAAACAGGACACAGAAGATCAGCTTTGCAATATTTTTTGAATATTTCAGTTCGTCGTCTGCTAAATACCTGATGAATATTTTCGCCCGCCTGGAAGAACTGCATAAAAATAATATCCCTGTTGAGGTTAAATGGGTGTTTAATGATATTGATATTGAAATGCAGGAAGCCGGTGAAGAGTTTCAGAAGTTACTCACCCTGCCCTTTAAATTTGAGCGGGTTGATCATTAACCGTTGCCTCCAGCACTTCGAGTATCTTTACCATCGCCAGTGTGTCCATCTCGCAATAAGCAAGCAATGCTTCCCGCATTTCGGAAATTTTAAAAATATCGTTCTCGGTCTGTAGGTTCTCAAAAGCAGCCATGGCAATACTGCCGCTGCCTATTTTCAATGTATTGTAGTTCAGATCGGGAACCAATGCGGGTAACACATTTTTTATTGAATATGAACCTTTCATTAAAGGGTGGTAATACAACTTGCTTTCAAAAGGTATTATCAGATCTTTTGTGCGGTAAAGGATATAATCTATATCGTTGGTATATTCCGGGAACATTTTTTTTAAATTATTCAGCACACTGCGTTCAAATGTTGCATTATAAGTTAAAATATCGCCTGGAACGCCAGTGTGTTTAATCAGATTTTCAATGAATGATCTGCGCGGATCAATTCCTGCCTGGGCCAAAAATTCATAATGCACCAAAGGGCTGCTTTTGGTCTCTTTAAAATGAATGGAATATTGAAAAGGGATGTGCTGGTAAGGATGGGTGTTGTCGAATAGCGGTATGGCCGGCATTATGGTCTCAAAGTCCATAAAGTAAAGTGGGTAATTAATAGTTTCCAGAAATTTTTTTATTCCCTCTTTATCAATTATTGCCTGGTTGCTGGTAAGGCTTTCTACCTGTAGTTTGAATGGTTTCTTTGATTCGTAATCAGCCGGTATTTCTTCGATCGTCTTTACCCCGCTGTCGTGAAGTTCAAATAATTTGTCTTTCGAAACACCACTTAGGTTCAATACTGAATTTTCCGGTATATCTTTCCAGCAAGTGCCGATAAAGTCGCACGCATAAGGGCTGAAGCAATGAGCTCCTATCTTAACATCAGGTT
>JAEUTS010000106.1 GCA_016787005.1 Bacteroidia bacterium | reverse complement strand
TATTTCTTCGGCATGATCGGACCCATATCACTTGCAATTATTACCGCCTGCGGGTTATTGTTTATTTACCAGGCGCAAAAAGTATTTAACCAGTTGACTGTGAAATACGCGCAAAACCTTATGTTTGGCTCGTTTGTTTATTTGCCGGTTGTACAGTTAGCGATAATGATAGGAAAATGAAAAAGTTTCAAGTTCCAGGTGTCAAGTTGTTGAACACTGAACCTGAAACTCGAAACCTGAAACCTGAAACCTGAAACCTGAAACCTGGAACCTGGAACTTGAAACTTGAAACCAAAACATGGAAGCAACACGAATAGAAATTGATGAAGAAATGCGCCTCGCACGCCGTAAGGTGGCAAAAAACCTTTTATGGCTGGGCATTGTGGGAATGGTGATGCTTTTTGGCGGCTTTACCAGCGCCTATGTCGTTCGGCACGAAAAGGGCGATTGGCTTGACTTTACAATTCCAACGACGTTTTTTATAAGTACTGCCATCATTATTGTAAGCAGTATTACCATGAATTGGGCAGTTATAGCGGCAAAAAATGACAACCTGAAAAACATAAAATCGGCCATGCTCCTCACCTTGCTGCTGGGAATTGGTTTTATTATTTCACAATACCTCGGATGGAAAAATCTTGTTGAACAAAAAGTTTATTTTGCCGGACGCGAAAGCAACGCATCCGGTTCCTTTTTTTACATGATCACTTTTATGCACCTGTTGCACTTATTTGGCGGTATAATAGCAGTAATAGTGGTTAATTTTAAGGCTTTGGCCGAAAAATATAGCTCAAAAGATTACCTGGGAATACAACTTTGCGCTATCTATTGGCACTTTTTAGATGCACTTTGGATATATTTATTTCTATTTTTGTATTTAATTCGTTAAAATTGCATAATATTTTAACCGTCAACTTATAACCTTAACTAACAACAGTTTCTATGTCACACGAAATTACCGGGAATGACGTTGAACACGGCTGGCAAGGCGGTGTTTCTCCATTTAAAGCCAGCTACGGAAAATTATTTATGTGGTTTTTCCTTGTTTCTGATGCCCTGACTTTTGGAGGTTTATTATGTGCATATGGCTTTATGCGTCATAAGTATCCTGACGTGTGGCCTATTCCGGGTGACGTATTTACACACTTCCCCTTCGTAGAACAACATATACCACTGGCTTATGTAGGTTTGATGACTTTCATTCTCATCATGAGTTCGGTAACTATGGTACTGGCAGTTGAGGCGGGTCACCGTAATGATAAAAGAGGCGTTATTATATGGTTGTTTCTGACCATTATTGGAGGCTTGATGTTTGTTGGCTCACAGGCCTGGGAGTGGTATCACTTTATAGTAGGAACTAACCATGGTGCTATGCGAAATGTATGGGATCCTGAAGCCGGAAAATTTGTGGATAAAATATTTTATGGCGCTAACCTTGTGACTAATGAATACGGCCCTGCGGCTTTCGGTGATTTCTTCTTCTTTATTACAGGTTTCCACGGTTTCCACGTTTTTAGCGGGGTTATTATCAATCTTGTGATATTTATTATGGTAGTGAAAGGTGTGATGGAAAAACGCGGACATTACGAAATGGTTGAAAAAGTAGGTTTGTACTGGCACTTTGTGGATCTTGTGTGGGTGTTTGTATTTACATTCTTTTACCTGTTGTAGGATTAATTCAAAAGAGAATAAATTCAAAAGTCAAAAAAACAAAGACCTTTTGACTTTTGACTTAATAACTTTAAAACTTAAAATTATATGTCAGAATTCCACGATGATTTCCCGAATTATGAAATGATGGCTCACCACAGTGAAGAAGCCGGAGTTGGTAAACGCAAAAAATTATGGCAGGTGTTCTGGATCATGTTCGGCATTACTATACTCGAGCTGATTGTAGGCTTTAAAGCTGAAGCATGGGGTTTATTAAATGAACAACGTGCAACAACTACCGGCTTAAAAATATTTTTCGTATTCTTTACTATCGCCAAAGCCGCATTCATTGTGCTTTCATTTATGCACCTTGGAGATGAAAAGAAAACCTTAAAATGGGTAATTCTTGCACCATATTGCGTGTTCATAGTATATCTCGCTGTTATGGCTTCTGTTGGTGAAGGCGGTTATTCTCAGCATCACCGTACAGATATGGATCATAATGTGGTTGAGCAGGCAGCTGACCACAAAAGGGTTGGTGGCGGAGGCCATCACGATGCTGCTGAAGAGCACCATGAAGAAGGTGCGAAGGAGCATGGCGGCGCAGAAGGTGAGCACAAGTGAAGAAACAGCATTTCATATTAATTGCAATACTTCTTTTACCTTCCCTCATTTATGTTTTTTTAACCACAGGCAAACATCACTTTATAAGTCTGCCTTATTTTGGTTCGCGTGAAGCTGTTACAAAAACAGTTAACGGCAAAGTAATCACTGATACTATTTACCACAGCATTGCACCCTTCAGATTCCTTAACCAGGATGGCGATACCATTACCGAAAAAAAATTTGAGGATCGTATTTATGTAGCTGATTTCTTTTTTACCACCTGCCAGAGTATCTGTCCGAAAATGGCCGTTAACCTGGCTCTTGTACAGGAAAAATTTAAGGATAACGATTCTGTTCTTATTTTGTCGCACACGGTAAATCCTCAGCACGACAGTGCTTCCGTATTGAAGGCATACGCACAATTAGTCCACGCCGATCTTAAAAAATGGACATTCGTTACCGGCCCCAAACAATCTGTTTATGATATGGCTATTAAAAGCTACCTGCTGCCTGCCGGCGAAGATGCACAAGCTGAAGGCGGTTTCCTGCACAGCGAACAACTTATACTGGTTGACAAAGAAAAACACATCCGTGGAATTTACGATGGCACATCATTGCCCGATGTAAACAAACTGATTGACGATATCAAATTACTCCAGGCCGATTACATTATACAAAAAGCAAAAAAAGTAAAGTCTCCTTTTTGAGTTCAAAGTTCCGGGCCTGCCTGCCGAAAGGTCAGTTCGGCCCGCAGGCAGGTTCAAAGCTCAGGGTTTTTCGTTCACTCTGTGTGAAGGCTTGTGTGCAAGCGAGAGAAGGTGCGAATGATTGCGCGAAAGAATGGGGTGTGTAAAAAAATTACTTCACAATTATCCTCCCCAATAAATTATTGAAATAGGACTTAGCCTCATCCAGCTGCTTTTGCTTTTGCTGAAACATTATTATCTCATTCTCATCAGCGGCATCCTTAAGTAATTTAAGGTTCTCATCTATCATGCGCTGGATGTATTTTGCTTTAAGCGTATTTACATATTTGTAAATGGTCGCCTTTAAGTTTTCTTCCTCGGTTCCAACCAAAATATTATGCCTGCCCCATTCTGCTAATGTATACGGACTGCTTACCAGGTCAATCACTGTTTTACTTATATTAACATCATCATGGTTTACAAATGAGTTCATATCCGGAAGTTGTCCGTTAGCGATTCCATCTGAATAGCTATTGTAGATGAACTGGTAAGCCTGGTTCTTAAATATAATGTTATCCTGGGCAAGTTCGTGCAAAATAAGCTCGGCAGCGGTAATCGAAGCTTCAACCGACTCCCCGTTTTCATCTTCATTTGTTACTACCAGATTTCTGTCGCCAAAATTCAATAATACTCTGATAATATTTCTTTCCTGCTGTTCAATTCCATTGGGGTCGATGGATTCTTTAGGTGTTTCGACAACGACTTCCTCAGAAGTGACATTTTCAGAGGGGCCGCTTTCTGATCTGTATTTATCCGATACACGCTTTCTTCTTATTCTGTTCAGTTCATTCAACAGCATCTGCTCATCCATCTCCATCAAACGGCTGCACTCCTTTATATAAACAGAACGATGTATAGCTTCAGGAATAACGGCGATACTTTCAACAATATCCTTAATAAGATTGGCTCTCTTTATCGGATCGTTGGACACTTCTGAATAAAGCATCATGGTTTTAAACGCAATAAAATCCTTGGTGTTATCGGCAATAAATTTTTTCAATTCCTCGTAACTCACCCGTTTGGAAAAAGAATCCGGATCGTCCCCATCCGGGAATAACAACACCTTTACATTCATTCCTTCTTCAAGGATCATATCAATACCCCTGAAACTGGCTTTTATACCCGCACTGTCACCATCATACAGAATTGTAATGTTTTGCGTATAGCGTTTTATCTGCCTGATCTGTTCTACTGTTAATGAAGTGCCCGATGAAGCAACTACATTCTCAATGCCGGCCTGATGCATGGAAACTACATCAGTATATCCCTCCACCAGGAAACAATTATCCTCCGCAATGATAGACTTCTTGGCAAAGAACAATCCATACAATACATTGCTCTTGTGGTATATGTCTGTTTCCGGCGAATTAATGTACTTGGCTAACTTTTTATCCGTCTTCAATATGCGCCCGCCAAAAGCAATTGGTCGGCCTGTAACATTGTGGATTGGGAAAATAACACGACCGGCGAAACGGTCGAAGGCAAGTTCCGGGTTCCGCGTTCCGGGTTCAGGGTTTTCTTGCGTCTTATCAATTGTCAGTCCCGCTTTAACCAGGTAATCCAGCCTATAGCCTTTACTCAAGGCGTCTTTGGTAAAAGCTTTGCGCTCTTCAAGGGCATATCCGAGCTGAAATTTTTCAATAATATCGTCGCGGAAGCCGCGCTCTTTAAAATAGCTAAGTCCTACAGAGCGGCCTTCATCGGTGTGGAACAAATTATTTGTAAAATATTTCTGCGCGTGTGCGCAAACTACAAATAAACTCTCGCGCTCATTCTGGCTTTGGAGTTGCTCCGGTGTTTGCTCCTTTTCTTCAATCTCAATATTGTATTTCCCGGCCAGGTAACGCAGCGCTTCCGGATAAGTCATCTGGTCATGATCCATCATGAAGTTTACCGAGTTGCCGGCTTTACCACAGCCAAAACACTTATAAATACCTTTGGCAGGGGATACAGTAAATGATGGTGTTTTTTCGTTGTGAAAAGGGCATAATCCAAGTAAATTCGCTCCGCGCTTTTTCAGGGTAACAAAATCACCCACGACTTCCTCTATACGGGCAGCATCAAAAATTTTATCAATGGTTTCTTTTGGTATCATAAGGCCTACCCTCCCACAGGGAGGGTTCTTATAGTTTTTTTTGGGGGAACTAATTTATTAAAATTAAGTATGCGGCTTGTTTAAACTTTTCAACTATATAAAAAGTCCGATCTATCCGTTTTCATTTTAGGAATGTTAAACAGAC
>JAEUTS010000105.1 GCA_016787005.1 Bacteroidia bacterium | reverse complement strand
TATTATCAGAAACTTTGTCCCGGCAGAAGGAACAGATTATATTTTAAATTTACCCGATAACTATAACGGAACCTATATGTTAAGAACGGGGTTTGCAGATGGAGTTTCATTAATGCATAGCAGAGACCTTACCAAGCAGATCAAAGTATTGTCTTATCACCCGATACAATCCGCAAACGACTCAGTACGGGTTACACCATTAGGTGAAAAAGCCTTTGAGATACAACTCCTTGCTCCTGCCAATCGCTTTTACTTTGTTGAAAAACTATTTCAAAAAAATACAAACACGAGCATGTATATTATTTTAGAATATTCAGATACCGGTTTTGTAGTTCAATTTAAAAGGATTGAAGCAGGTGATGCCTTGTATTATTACAGTGCAGGGAAGTTAAGAGCGCTGAGTTTATAAGGATAAAAATTACACAGAGAGCCACGAAGAATTCACAGAGAACCACAAAGTAAAATGGAAAAGGGAATCAAATGCGATGAATCCTCTGTACAACTCCGTGAAATTAACCTACAGCGCATGCGAAAACGGGTGCAACTCTCCGCTCATTACCCCCTGCTTTATCGCAGGATCATTATTCATTAACTCTTTCGCCGCTTCCATATCTTTGGCAATGAATATGGCAACACCAAAAGTCATTGGGTCTTCTACAGAATAATCCGTTCTTCCGGCAAGTATTAATTGGCCCTCCTCTTTAAGCTTTTTTAAATAGTTAAAGTGTGTGCTCACAATAGAGTGCGTTTCTTCCGTCCAGTTGGCATCACGAGTATACCTCGGCAGAAGTTTCAGGATGTATATGTATTTTTTAGATTCCATTATTGGTGGACATTCTTATCCAGGAACAATGAGGAAATTACTTTGCAGAAACTAACGCCTTCTTATTATATATCCCAAGCGCTTTCCCTTTAAATTTTGTTCCCAGCAAGGGTGTGTTTTTTGATTTGGAGTGAATATTCTTTTCTTCAAAGGTCCATTCCAATTGAGGGTCGAATAGGGTGAGGTTGGCTTTGGCCTCTTCTTTTATGGTTGGTACTTCAAGGTTAAACAAAACACGCGGGTTGATGGATATTTTTTGTACCAGTTCTTCTGCAGATAATGTTTTTCCCAGGCTTGTATTCAGAAGGGCGTACATGGTCTCAAGCCCTATGATACCGCTGGCAGCGTGGTCGAACTCCACCATTTTGTTCTCAATATCTTCGGGAGAGTGGTCAGAAGTGATGCAATCAATGGTTCCATCGGCAAGTCCTTTTTTAAGGGCTTCAATATCCGCTTTTGTACGTAAAGGCGGGTTTACTTTGTAATTGGTCTCAAATCCTTTTAGTAAGCTGTCATCCAGCGTTAAGTTGTATGCATTTACAGATGCTGTAATATTGAGTTTGCGGGCTTTGGCCTTGCGCACAAGGTCGACCGACTTAGCGGTTGACAGAGACGCGATGTGTACCCGGCTTTCGGTGTATTCGGCAATGTTTATATTGCGCGCAACCATTAACTCTTCAGCAAGCGCAGGTATTCCCTTTAATCCAAGCATGGTGCTTGTGGGGCCTTCATTCATCTTGCCGCCCTGTGAAATACTTTTCTCGTCGCAAAAAGTGAGTATAACACCATTAAAGTTTTTGGCATATAAGGATCCCCGCATTAAAAGGCCGGCATTTGATTCTGTCTTCTTACAATCAGTGAAGCCAACAGCACCGGAAAGATGCATGTCATAAAGTTCCGCCATATCCTTCCCCTCTAAATTTTGAGAGAGCGCCCCGATAGGATACACATCAACACCATTCTTCTTCAGGCTTTTTGCTTTGTTCAGGATATACTCTACTTCCGATTTAGTATGTATGGGAGGATTGGTTGATGGCAGGCAGGCTACCGCTGTAAATCCGCCAAAGGCCGCGGCTTGGGTGCCCGTATTCAGGTCTTCTTTGTATTCAAATCCCGGATCCCGGAAATTCACCTGCATATCAAACCATCCGGGAGATACATGTAAGTTGCCGGCCTCAAAGTTTGGAATGCCTTTTTTATCAATGTTTTTGGCGATGGACTGAATTACTCCATCTTCAATTAATATATCAACTGTTTTTCCGTTGTGTGGTGAGTTGGGATCGATTACCCGTGCTGACTTGATGAGTAGACTCATTCTTTTTTATGTAGCGGTGTCAATTAGCTTCTCCAAAACCTCAGCAATGCTATTTCGAATGCTATAAATACCAATGCAAATATAATACAAAGTTTCCATAATTTTTTACCCTCGCTTATTTCGCTGAGCACCGCCGTTATGTTCTGACTGGTACCATCCAGGATATTAATGTTGGTAAAGCCCTTTGTCTCAAATAAAGCCTTTAATTCTTCGTTTTTATACGCCGACAGGTCCGACTCGCTCCTGTTATAGTTGAATGCTATTCCCATCAGGTTCTCTTTATCCATATTCAAAAAATAATTACCCGGTTCATTTACCTGCTCGTGTACAAAAATGTTCACTTTGCCATCCACCACTCGATGTTCGGGTATAATCTCAAATTTCACATCGGCCGATGTAAGCTTAAACACACCTTCACCGTTTGAAGTAATGCTTGGTGTTTCAATTACTTCATCACCGCCAATGGTATAGAACAACTTGTATTGTGGCTGACTATATAGTGCTGCCTGGTAAAGAGTGGGGACAAAAACAGCATGTTTAGTAAAATTACTCCAGGTAATGCTTAAGGGTACTGCGAATAAATACACCTGGCCTTTACCAACTCGGTAACGGCTCAAAAAACTGTTTCCATCCTGCAAACGCAATAAGTTTTCTTCGGTGGAACGCGAATTTTTACTGAACACGTAATGAGAAAACACTACAGGCAGGTCAATATTTCCTGATTTTTTTTCAAACACATCTCTGTAAATATCGGCAGCATAGTTTATCTGCTCTACTTTTGTGTTAACTGTATCGATCTGTTCGTAATAATTGCTGCTGAATCCGACCAATAGTTCCTTGTATGAGTTAAGATCAGCCTGATCGGATGGAAATACGACCAGGTTACCTCCATTCATTGCAAATTTGTTCAATTCCTGTGATAATCCTGATGAAATGGCCTTAAGCTCGTTAAGAATGATAAGCCGGTAATTATTTAATGTCGAATAATCAATATGTGTTTCGTCAGAGTTGGTGAGAACCACAACAGAATCGCGGCCAAACAAGGAGCGTAAATACGGATTTGAATTATCAGATTTCGCTTTATCAGCCGCATTAATGCTCAAAACAGGTATCTGTTTTAAAACATTGTACGAAAAATAAAATTTATCATCAAAGGTCACAGGGTAATCATTCAGTTCAACTCTTGCGCTTTGTATCCCTGCTTCTGTTGTAACAAATGATAATACTGTATCGAGATGTGAATTCGCTTTAAGATTAAAACTTGCCGGAGTTTTTTGCTGGTTGTTCACGAATAATTTAACAGGGATATTTTCATAATCCTTATCGGAACTGTTTTTGATGCGGACATATAACTGCTCAGCCTGGTTAAGCCTGCGTACCGGCGAAGTAAACCAGCAGGAATCAATGTACAGGTTATTACGCTCTTCCGCCATAACGGGTAGCAGGTTGATCCTGATACTTGTGTCATTCTTTATCTCCGTCTTATCAATTATACTTTTCTGGAAATCTGAAATTAAAAAGGCAGTTTTATTCTTTGAGCCCGAGTTGTTCAACACATCCGCCTGGCGCGACACAACCTGTTGAATATTTTTAAAGCCCGGAGACAGTTTAAGTTCATCCAATAGTTGCAAGAATTCTTCCCTGTTCACCAATCGCTGGTGCCTGCCCTCAAAATCATTGGTCAATAACTGGAAACGGTCGCTTGGTTTGTAAGCCGACACGATTTCGGTAGCCAGCTTTTTTGCCTCATCCATCAGTCGGCCACTTTTGCTCACCGCATCCATACTGAACGAGTTATCAATGTACACACTAACAACCTGTTCACCGGCAGCGATCTTTTTATTATCCAACGGCAGATAAGGCTGTGCAAAAGCGAATACAAGAAAAGCGACAGTGAGAATCCGGGCCAGCAATACCAATAGATGCTTTAACCTGGAACGAGACTGCGTTTCCAACTGAACCTCTTTTAAAAAACGGACATTCGTAAAATAAACCGTTTTGTATCGCCTGAAATTGAACAGGTGAATAATTACGGGGATTGCAAAGGCAAATAAGGCGTAAAGAAAGGAGGGATTTACAAACTTCATATGGAGGTTAAAGATAAGGACAATTTGCTTCCATTGTGACCAACTTCCTGGCAACGACAATGCTGTTAAAACCCTTCGAATGCACCGAGCCCGAATAAGGCAAAATCATATTTGACCGGATCAAGCGGGTCAAAAGAACGGAGGTTATTGGTTAATTCCTCAACGGCCTGCCAGTCATTTTGCTTACGTTTTAACAACCCTAACTTACGAGCCACGTTACCGGTATGTATATCCAAAGGGCAGCAAAGCATTTCCGGCCTTAACCCCTCTCCCCTTTTATCTGCCGAAACCTTGGCGTAGGCAGGCCATATCCCAAAATCAACTCCTCTCCTATCCTTCCGCACCATCCACCTTAAAAACATATTTATCCTTTTAGCAGATGAACCCATCCCCGGATCAGAAACATGTTTCATTGTGCGTGAAGCGTGCTTTAGTTCAAAAAAAATCTTTTTAAAATTTGAAATTGCATATCTCACTTCATCACCAGACGATCTTCCCCTCTCTCCATTTGGAGAGAGGCCGGGAGAGAGGCTTCCCTCCAACCCTCCATGGTTCAAATAAATATTCCTTAATGCCTGTATGAAATACACACTATCAATCCCATTAAATGTTCTGTGAACAAATGGTGTCAGCCGTTTTAAGTCTTTAACTGAATGATTCATTACAAAATCGTGCGGACTATTATCCATCAACTTCATCAGCTTATTCGCATTATTAATAATTGTAACCCGCTGACCCCAGGCAATAGTGGCGGCCAGGAAACCTGATATCTCAATGTCTTGCTTCTTACTGAACTGGTGGGGAATGGATATGGGATCTGTTTCAATGAATGAGGAACGATTGTATTGATCGAATTTCTCTTCTAAAAAGGCATGGAGTTCTTCGCGCGACAGCTTTGTGTAATTTTTAGCAGTAATAATCATGCTTCGTTTTTATTTCCCTCGCCTGCCTGCCAAAGCTTTTCGGCATAGGAATGGTAATTCGCCCCTTACCTTCAGCCATTTTTAATCTTCTCCCTCAACTTTTCAAGCAATTCAAATTTTAATTTAAAAAATTGATACCTGTATTTCTCAGATGTTCCGCTGATCAATGTAGCTTTCTTAATCAGATTCTTCAACCACTGGTCAGTTTGAGCACAAAAGCTGGCCGAACTGCTGGTCATGAAGTTAAGCGTGTGGTATGATAGGTATGTAGCCTGTATGTTGCCCAGGTTAACCAAAATACAATTATTACCAATCGTTACATCGCTGCGGTACAAGCTATAATTATCCTTGTTCTTTGGTATCTCATTCTCAGTAATGAACTTGGTTTTAAGCTCAGCCTGCCTTTCCATGTGCTTAATCATCTGTTCCACCTGACCGGTAATAAGTAGGGCATCTTCTTTATTCTTAAAAAGTCCTGACTCCCAGAAAAATTCTACCTGCTTAAGTGTACCGTTTATTGTATCGTCCGTCCATATTTCAATCGAAGGAACCTTATTATACAATTCAATAATTTCATGTCCTGTTTTGATCCATTCCTTTGGAATGAGCGCCATATCAAATTTCTTCCCATCTGTAAACGGAGCGTTCAAGATCTCTTTGTTCCAATAGAAATATTTAAAGGCAGAGAGTTCATCAAAACAAAAGTGATGGAAAACAGGAATATCTTCGGCAGCATAAATGATCTGCGCTCCTTCAAATGAACCTATCTTCTTCAGATCGTTGCGCAGGTCGGTCAAATAATTCTCAAAAGCCTTGGTATCACTATTTAAAGGACGGATGCCGAATGTTATTGTATTTGGATTTTCCTCACTAACAGGGGTAAATGGTATTTTATAATGTCTGCATATTTTCACCACTTCATCTATGGAAAGAGCCGTTTCACCCCGGATGCGCCTGTATGCGCTATCCGTACTTACTTCCAACAGGTCGCTCAGCTCATCGGCAAGAGAAATATTTTGAGGTAATGCGTCCTTCAGTTTATTAATAAACTCCGTTTGGACGGTATAATTTGCCTTTTTGCTCATGTTTTGGCTTAAAAATGTTTAGTAAACAACAATTATCGGGCTTGTATTCTTTTGCAATTTATAATAATTAGCCGAAAAGCACTTGCAAAAAATGCAAAAGTTGTTCAGCACAGCAAAATGTATTGTTCATAACCGCAGGATTTACTTCAATTCAAAATACACCTGCGTTTAGCCGTTTTAATTGCGCTCCATGTGGAAGTAGTTTTGTTTTATCAATCGACAAAAACTAAGCAACATGAAAACAATTAAACAAATAATTCTCCTGGCAATGATTGTTTGCTCATTTACATCTTGTATCAATAAAGGTTATGAAACTTTTGGCAAAAGGAAGTATTACAATTTTAATGGGGTTGAACAAAAGTTAAGCACCACCTCCTTAAACAATAAAAAAGTAAAACATAGCACTCCAGTTAAAACAACAACCAAAAGCTCAATTATCATAAAAAGAAGTATTGGATCTGCTGATACTATTTCACTTACAAACACTCAAATACCAAAATACCATACCTCTAAGAATTCCATCAAGATCAGGTCTTTAATCCTGAACGAGACCGAGAACACAACTAAACAAATTACCAAATTAATTGATAGAAGAAGTGAAAACGATTCTTTACCAAAACTCAATAAGGCCGATCCAAAAAATGTTGAAAAAAATTATCGTAGAGTAAAAACAGGGTTTAACCTCTCTTTAGTTAGTGCTCTATTACTTGCCTGCGGATTAATCAATTCAGCTATTCTAATTGCAGCTTATGTACTAGCCTCCATCACCCTATTCATATGTATTGATTCATTGGAAGATATAAGAGAATCTGACTGCAAAAAAGGATTGAGGTTAGCAATCATTGGTTTTATAATTAGCGACTTGACATTGCTTATCATCTTCCCTGGATTACTATTTTTCTTATAATAAAATAAATGCTATAAATATCTGATTAATAAACAATAGTAATTAACCAACATAAAAACAACAAACATGAAAACAACAACAAAAACACTAACTGCAACAATTGTAATGTATACATCAACATTACTGGCCCAGGATATTATCTACACGACCGATAACAAACAAATAAAAGCCAGAGTGAACGAAGTAGGACTGAACGAGATCAAATACAGAATGTTCGAAAATCAATTTGGGCCAGTAATAGTGATGCGTAAAACCGAAGTGAACAAAATTCAATTCGAGAATGGAACGGAGTTAAAAATAACTCCCGAAAAATACGCCGTGCATAAGGAAGCCCAAATACTTAACAAAACGAGTGCTATTAAGTTTCACATATTCTCACCTTTAATAGGAAACCTGGCATTCGGCTATGAACGTATGCTGAAAGTGGGTACAAATGGGGAAGGAAAACTCGGAATAATCGGTCCCGGACTTGGTGATGCAGCTCATCAGGCAACCGGTTTCTATTTAAAAGGCGGAGTAAAATTTCTATTGGGTCAGGATTTTGCAATTGAGGGATTGCGGTATGCACATCCGTTGAAAGGCCGCTATATAAAACTGGAATTGGGTTATAGTATGGTCGACAGAAAAGATGTTGAG
>JAEUTS010000118.1 GCA_016787005.1 Bacteroidia bacterium | reverse complement strand
CGACCATTTACCATGGGTTTCAGGGGTAGTAAATCCTTTCATGCCGCGTTCAACGATCAAACCCTGTATCTCTCCCTGTTCATTTTTTGCCCAAACAACAGCGATATCGGCAAAGGGAGCATTTGATATCCACATCTTGGCGCCATTGAGTAAATAATGGTCGCCTTTATCTTTAAAGTTAGTGATCATGCTTGATGGATCGGACCCATGATTAGGTTCTGTCAATCCGAAGCAACCCATAAATTCACCACTAGCCAGTTTGGGTAAATATTTCTTTTTTTGTTCTTCGCTTCCAAAGGTATAAATCGGATACATGACCAGGGAGCTTTGTACAGATGCTGTTGAACGTAACCCCGAGTCGCCGCGCTCCAATTCCTGCATAATCAGGCCATACGCAATCTGGTCAAGGCCTGCGCCTCCATATTCCTGGGGTATATATGGTCCGAATGCACCAATACCAGCAAGTCCTTTTATCCACTGCTTTGGAAATTCCGCTTTCTGGCAGGCTTCTTCAACGATTGGAGATACATCTTTTTTTACCCAGGCACGCGTTGTATCACGAACCATTTTATGTTCATCCGTGAGCAACTCATCCATTAAATAATAATCAGGCGACTGGAAATTATCTGCTTTAGCCATAGTATTTGATTGAAAAGAATATTGTCAAAAATAAGATAATTTGACATCGTTTTGGTGTTAATCATATAAACAATATAGAAAAGTAATTTTGAAACCGTGCTGTCTTTCTTCTGCTCCTGATATTTATTTCCCTTCTTTCCAAAATACTCATAACTACCTGTAAATGTTGATTTTATACGGGCATTCCATTTTTTGCATTCTTAAAATATATTTATTTGATGAAGCGATTTGTTTGAAAGATTACAATTTTGCCTTGAAAGTGGTTTTTGTCGGAATTTTGCTTCAGCTACATTTGCGTAAAACCTTAGGGTTAAACAATTAAGAAAATCATATTTAAGTAATTTTACAAATCGATAATTAATTGGTAATCAAATAATTAAAAATTAAATGAGCTTCCGTCCAAATTGCCGCTGTTAGGTTTATCAAAAAAAATTAATAATGTGAAACCTTAATGCGTAATTTTCAGTTTAACCATAAAATGAAGTACTATTTACACACTATTTTTCTTTCTGCAATTATTGTTTCAGCATTTTCAATAAAAGCGCAAAACTCCTGTTCTACATCCGGCACAGCCGTTTCGGGATCCGGGGATCTTTCAATGACCGGAGGTGTAGATTATTATGTAGCAAAAAATACATCCTGGTCAGGTAATTTAACCGGTTCGAACGCGAACGTTTTAAGGATAAATGATATTTGTTCAGGATCGTCGAAAGGCTCATGGACAGGCGGCATAACTGAAGCATGGTTTCCTAACTCAAGTAACTTTAGGATCGCTGTTTATGGAACGATCAATACAGCTACTACATGGACAGTCAACAATAATCGCACCTGGTATGATACTATTTATTCCTCCGGAAGTCAAACATTGGGAGGTTTGATCATATCGGGTAGCGGTCCAAACACAATTGTGAATTATGGAACACTTACTATTAATGGCGATCTTAACATTACCAGTTCGATAAACATAATTAATAAAAGTGGCGGCACATTGCACATTACCGGAAGCATTACCGGGAATGGCAATCCTAATTACGACAATTCAGGAACATTTACTGTAGATGGTACTTTCAATTATTTCGGTTCAGGAAACCTTACAAACAATGCCGGAGGAATAATTAATGCCGGAACTATCAACTCCAGTAGTAATGGCACATTAACCAATAATGGGCGAATAAATGTTACAAATGACTGGACCTCTAACTCCACCACGATAATAAACAATAGTTACATAATTATCGGAGGTGCGTATAGTGGCAACACAAATATGACCTGGGGTCCTTCCAGTTACTTTCGGGCCAACACATGGACTTCAAACGGTAACATTACAGGCCCTGCTTCATCGTGCGCAGGCTTGGATGTAATAACTTCCTGGTCCTATTCCGGAACCGTTGGCGCAGGAAATTCAGGAAATGTTTATATGTGCTTAAGAGCAAGCCCCGGAAGCAACCCGGGAGGAGCACTGAATAGTACACACTTGGCATGCAGCGGGTGCACCACTCTCCCAATTGAATTAATAATGTTGACCGTTGAAACGGTTAATGGTGTAAATTATTTAGAATGGATAACAGCTACTGAAACCAACAATGCCTACTTTACAATAGAGCGCTCAAAGGATGGGGTATCGTTTGAGCCAATTGGTAAGATTAGGGGGGCAGGCAATAGCACCAAAAAATTAAGTTATACTTTTGCAGATGAAAAACCATTTGAAGGCCAGAGCTATTACAGGCTTATGCAAACCGATTTCGATGGCAAGTATAGCTTTTCTCCTGTTGTTTCAGCAAATCATACAAGAAATCTTTCATTGAATTTATTTCCTAATCCCAACAACGGAACATTTACAATTGATGTTAGAAACTACCAGGTCGAATACGGGGTATTAATTGTAATGTTTGATATACTGGGCAGAGAAGTTTATTTTTCGAAAGTTGATGTTTCTTCGGATACGAGTTCTGCAAATTATCTTACAGTAAATAATGAAAATATTACTCCGGGGGTGTATTATGTGGTAGCCTCCTCCAATAACAATATTGTGAAACACAAACTGGTGGTTTCACAATAAAAGTGGACGATTTTGTTATCACCTTTCAAATTGTCACCTCCATTCAACTTCTTTCATAACCCTCATCAATCAATAATCGTTGCCCCATCGCCGCAGTAACAGCCAATTCATCGCACAAATTATTCTCGGGATTGTCGGCATGACCTTTAACCCATTTAAAATGGACTTTATGCTTAGGGTAAATACGCAAAAATCGTTTCCACAGGTCGGCATTTTTTTTGCCTTTAAATCCCTTTTTCTCCCATCCAAACACCCACTTTTTCTCAACAGAATCAACCACATATTTTGAATCAGAATAAATAGTTACTTCACTTCCATCCCTTTTCAACATTTCGAGTGCGACGATTACACTTAACAATTCCATACGGTTGTTGGTAGTATGCTTATACCCTTGCGAAATTTCTTTTCGGTGATGGCCGGAAATTAATACAATACCAAAACCTCCGGGACCCGGATTGCCGCGTGCAGAACCATCTGTATAAATATGTATCATTATTTTGCTACGAATTATTCCCAATACTCATATTGGTATACGGTATGTGACGATCCATTCTGACTGATCGACATACTTTCCATATTCAATGATCGCTCATCATATCTATCAATATATTTTGATGGGTAATCAAATGTAACAGAACTTGATTCTTTCAAAGTTACGCTATCCGGGAAATAAACATATGTCGCAATTGTGGTTGGCTTATCCATGCAATTGTTGTTGTATGAAACCTGTTCTATTAAAGAATTATTATTATTGTACTTATACTTTGTGGTATAATTGCCTCCCCCTCCTGCATACTTTGAAAACGATTCGATCAAATTCCCGTTTTTATCATATTTATTTAATTGCAAACTAGTTGATTTAGAAGCATATCCATCACCATTGCTTTCTACCACAGTCTTTAATAATAGTAGTTTATCCTTATCATATTTATACTCGTAAGTTGTTTTAGTTGTGGATTTCACTCCATTTTCTTCTGTACTACTAACAGATGAAATCATATTCCCTCTCTCATCAAATTTTTCAATCGTTCTGTTTTTACTAGGTGAACACTGTGTTCTGCTTGCCGTTTGGTAATACTCAATAGTAAGTGTATAGGCTCCCTTTGAATCATATAGATATGTTGTAGTCGATTGCAAAGTAGTATGATCATATTGAGCTGTATACACAGTTCGATTTTTAATGTCGAACCTAGCTAATGTTTTGGACACAATCGTTCCGGATGAATCGTTAGTATATTCAATAACATTCCCATTGGCATCATATTTACTCCTGTAAGTATAGGTTGAATATTTGCCTGCATCCTCTGGTTTATATGTATATAGATTTAATGGCTGAGAGGTGGACGATTCAAATAATCTGTTCAAGTCATCGTAATAATATTTTGACGAGTAGGATATTTTGTTTAGCGAATCGTATGATATTGACTCGACCATATTATTCCTCGAATCATATGTCGATTCGGACCTACTGATTATTTTGCCTGTCCCGTTTTCACTCAGATCTCCAATATAATTACCTGCTTTGTCGTAAGTAATCTTTTGTTTTGACTCCAACTTTACATCGTTAAGGGTGCTGTCGTTTGATCTATATGTAAAAGTAGTGATTGATTTTATTTTATATTTTACAATATAACTTACGGTGTCAGTTTTTTTTGCCGTTTCAGCATTATCTGTAGCATTTGACTGTTGTGCTTTAGCCGAACTAATTATAGAAATTATTGAAACAACAATTCCATAAAAAAGTTTTGTCAAAAAGTAATTTTCAATTTTCATAGATTAATTTTTATAATAGATCGAATATAAGCAGGAATTAAGGAGTAAGGATTATTGAAATAAAAAACTCAATGAACTTAAGGACAAAACACAGAATTGTTTAGTAAAAAATTAATCGAGCCAACCTCTTTAAGTCTCTCTGTCCATACTCCTTCAAACTTATTTTATAACAGCCCTTCATTAAATAATACCTGATCCAAGCAATAAAGCTAATAACAATAACATTGTAGTAACCGCATATTGCAAAAAACGAAATGTAACCTTTTCCAGGAAATGACTCCCTAAATATGCGCCTGCAAAAGCGCTTAAGGTAGCTGAAACAATAAGCCACTTATTTTCCCAAACACTGGCATTAAAATATTTTGATGAATAAACAGGTAGCCTTGCCATATCCACCATACAGGCAATAAAAATTCCTGTGGCAATAAAACTTTCTTTATTTAACCCTGCTCTTATCAGGAACATGCTGCGCAATGCGCCCTGGTTACCCGACAGGCCGCCAAAAAATCCACTTATAAACCCTCCAAGACTGAGATGGCTTTTGTCAAATTGAATTTTTTGAAGCCGGGGAATTACTTCAAACAATGTGAAAATGACGATCAGTAATGCTATACATATTTTTATAGGTGTGGTTGTGACGGTTAATGTTCCCAAATGATATTGGCAGATTGTTTGAGTATCGGACAAGTTTTTCAAAACCCAGGCCCCAAAAAAAGAAGCGATCATGGAAGGGATTCCAAAACGGAGAATAATCCCCCATTCTTTTGTAAAACCGACCAATGCCATTTTAAAAACATTATTCAACAGGTGAACTACAGCGGTTAAAGAAATAGCGATTTCAACAGGAAAAAAAACTGCGAAGACAGGTGTTAAAATAGTTCCCAGTCCGAAACCGGAAAAAAAAGTGAGCAGTGAAGCAAGCAGAGCAATTAAACAAATTATAACTACCATATCAGGATATTATACTCCAAGATTACTCCGGAATAACTTTACTGCGATTGCCAGTAGTATTATTCCGAAAACTTTTCTTAAAATATTGATGCCACCGGGACCAAGTATTCTTTCGATGCGATACATGTTTTTTAAAACAGCGTACACAAATACAAGGTTAATTAAAATGGAAACAACGATATTCTCAATGTAGTACTGTGCACGGATGGAAAGCAGTGTTGTGAGTGTTCCGGCCCCCGCAAGTATTGGAAAAGCAATGGGTACAATTGAGGCGGTTGAAGGGGTTTCATCTTTGTAAAATTTCACGCCAAGAATCATTTCCAAAGCAAGAAAGAATAAAATAAACGAACCTGCAATGGCAAAAGAATTTACGTCAATACCGATCAAATTCAGGATGGACTGGCCGACAAAAAGGAAGGCGATCATAATGCCACCGGACACAAGCGTAGCTTTCCCTGAATGAATAGTACCTACTTTCGATTTTATGTCGAGAAGAACGGGCAAGCTCCCTACCACATCAATTACGGCAAACAATACCATGCTAATGGTAGCTATTTCCTTCAGGCTGAAATTCATAATAGATAAATGTATGGAAAAAGGAAAGAGAACAAAAATGCTGTTTTATGGCACCTTAAAAACAACTAACAGTCTGTAATCAACACTTTACATTAACCAGCTCATCAAATAGAAAACAAGGGCAGCAAGCGCAGCTGAAACTGGAATAGTAAGTACCCATGCCCATACAAGGTTAATTGTTACCCCCCACTTGATTGCAGATGTTCGCTTTGCAACACCTGCTCCCACAATTGAACCTGTAATAGTATGTGTTGTACTAACCGGTATTTTAAAATATTGTGTGATGAATAAGGTAATAGCCCCTCCTGTTTCAGCACTAAACCCTTCAAATGGAGTTAATTTTGTTATTTTTTGTCCCATTGTTTTAACAATCCTCCAGCCTCCAAACATAGTACCCAAGGCAATTGAGCTGTAACAGGCTATTGGCACCCAATCCGGGATGTGTTTTATGTCGCTGATCATTCCGTTTGAAAGAAGGGCAGCTGCAATAATACCTATTACTTTTTGAGCATCGTTACCTCCATGTCCAAGACTATACGCGGCGGACGAAACAAGTTGCAGCCTCCTGAAAACAGAATCCACTTTAGATGGCCTCATACGTTTACAGATATTTACCGTTATAATATTAATAATTATAGATATCAGCATTCCAATAATAGGTGCTAACACAATAAAGTAAATGACCGGCATTACCTTTCCCCAGTGAATGGCACCGAAACCACCCGCATTTGCAATTCCTGCACCTGCAAAACCACCAATAAGTGTATGCGAAGAGCTGGAAGGAATTCCCCACCACCAGGTTAACAGGTTCCATATTATTGAGGCGATAAGACCAGCACAAACTACAATTAATGTCACAAATTCAGGTTTCACAGTTTTTGAAACGGTATCAGCCACCTTTAACTCAAATATCCAATATGCAATGAGATTAAATGCCGCAGCCCATATAACAGCAGTAAGGGGTGATAATACCTTTGTAGATACAACAGTAGCGATCGAGTTGGCGGCATCGTGAAACCCGTTGATAAAATCGAAAATGAGGGCGAGTATAATTACGATTATAAGGAGATTCATGATATTAGTTGTTGGTTGTTAGTTGTTGGTTGTCAGTTGCTTTATCCAAACAACTAATAACCAACAACCGCAAACTTGCCTCAGGCATTTTTAACAATTATTGATTCTAGCACATTCGCAGCGTCTTCACATTTGTCGGTTGCGGTTTCAAGCGCAGCCAATACTTCTTTTATTTTAATAATTGTAACCGCATCCTTTTCATTCTCAAATAAACTGGCAATGGCCGTATTAAATACATCATCTGCGTGATTTTCGATACTATTAATCCGAACACAAGCTTCTTTAATTTTGTGAGTATTTTTTTTGTTTCCAAGTTCCGAAACGGCCGTATGCAGCTCCCTGGAAGATGTTTCAATAAGTTCTGCCAGTTTAACAATTGCCGGCGACATTGTTTCAATTTTGTACAATTCAATACGCTTAGCCGAACCATGAATAAAATCAGCTATATCATCAATAGAACTTACAAGTTCGTGAATGTCTTCTCTGTCAAACGGCGTAATAAAGTTGGCACTGAGCTCATTGAATATTTCGTGCGTAACATTATCGCCCACATGCTCCAGACGTTCGATTTCCTTTATTAATATCCGCCGTTGATTCGCATCTACAGAATTGACCATTTGAACCAGTGTATTAGAAATAACAACCAGGTTTTGAGTAGCCTTTTCAAAAAGCGGGAAAAATGTTTTGTCCTTCGGAACAAAAAGTTGTAAAATATTACTGAAGCTCATAGTTGCATGTATTAAGTTAACAATAACAAAAGTAGCCGTAAACAATAAGCCAATGTTAAATTAATGTTAAGCAAATTTGCAAACTGCTTACCTCCAAAATATTCCTTCAAAACAAAAACAGGAGACTTTAATGATCAGTTTATAACGATCTGATAATCAATGTGCCATTTTTGATTTTAGCGTTTATGATATTTTTGACAAACATCGTATTTTTGAAAATACTGGATATTATGTGTATTTTCGCGGTAATTTATTTTATTACTTTGAGAAACGCCCTTGTATATCTTCTGATTTTAATTGTTTCAATAGCCTGTTGCTATGAAACAATCCAATGCTTTTCGGAAATTATTGCGGATGCACGATTTACTTTGATCGATGATTTTCAGGGCGAAGAAAAAAATACTGAATCTGAAAATTCGAATGAAAAAAACGAAAATGCTGATATTTCTGATGATTTTTACCATAATGTGTATGCTAACGATTTAACATCGGCTCAAATAGAACTCAAAGGTTTGAGAGCGGAGTGTAATAAAACATTTTCCCCATCAGATCATAGCAAAGAGATATACTCACCACCCGAAGCACTTTAGCCTGTATAATGCCCTTTCAGGGCTTTGCTCTTAAAAATTACCTACGATTTTAATTAATTCGATTTTATTGAAGTTGATTTGTTTTAAATCTAATCAATGGTCAAATTGTCTATTTTATGGATACTGAAAACAAGAAAATAAAAGGTCTGACTTTTAAATACCTGAAAAATGATCTGCCAGCTGGCCTGGTTGTTTTTCTCGTTGCTCTTCCACTTTGTTTAGGAATTGCCCTGGCATCCGGCGCTCCGTTATTTTCAGGGATCATAGCCGGAATTGTTGGCGGCATTGTTGTAGCATTTGCCAGCGGTTCCTCCTTAAGCGTGAGCGGACCAGCGGCAGGGTTAACGGTAATCGTGTTAAATGCCATCACTCAGTTGGGAAGTTATGAGGTTTTTTTAGCCGCAGTTGTTTTAGCCGGATTGATACAGATAATATTGGGCTTTTTAAAGGCCGGCATTATCGGGTACTACTTTCCTTCAAGCGTAATTAAAGGGATGCTGGCTGCTATCGGCATCATATTAATACTAAAACAATTTCCTCACGCGATTGGATACGACAAAGACAACGAAGGAGACTTTGATTTTATTCAAACTGACGGACAAAATACGTTTTCGGAAATTCTAACCGCTATCAACTATATTCATCCAGGCGCGGTGCTGATTGCCGGAATTTCACTTTTTATTCTGATAATGTGGGAACGGCCCTTTTTGAAAAAGTTCACTTTTTTTAAAATTGTTCCCGGTGCATTATTAGTAGTAATAGTTGGAATTGCAATGAATGAATTATTTAAAGCAACCGGCTCCGTACTGCAATTGTCCGGTGAGAAACTGGTACAATTGCCTGTAGCAACTTCTACAACAGGATTCGTAAATCAATTTACACTGCCTGATTTTTCAGCATTTAAAAACTATCATGTATATGTTGTTGCCGTTACGATAGCGATCATCGCCAGCCTGGAATCACTTCTTAGTATTGAGGCTGCTGATAAACTGGATCCTTACAAACGGGTCACTCCGACAAATCGTGAATTAAAAGCACAAGGGTTGGGTAATTTTATTTCCGGGTTAATCGGAGGCTTGCCCTTAACGGCAGTTATTGTACGGAGCTCTGCAAATATAAATTCCGGAGCCAAAACCAAATTGTCCGCTATAATTCATGGTCTGCTTTTATTACTTAGTGTAATAGGATTTGCTTCAGTTCTGAATAAAATTCCACTTGCCTGCCTGGCCGCATTGCTTTTGGTTGTTGGATATAAACTCGCAAAAATTTCGCTGTTCCAATCCATGTACAGGTTAGGCTGGAACCAATTCCTTCCTTTTATAATTACGGTGGTTTCCATACAATTCTCCGATCTGTTAAAAGGAATTGGTATCGGCATGGTTGTTTCTGTTTTCTTCATTTTGAGAAGCAATTACAAGAGGGCATATTTCTATCATAAAGAAAACGATCATGCAGGAGAACGGGTCCGGATCGAGCTGGCCGAGGATGTTACATTTTTAAATAAAGGAGCTATCGCACTAACACTCGATCAATTACCCGATAATTCAACCGTAATTATTGATGGAACTAAATCACACAATATTGACCTTGATGTGTTGGAGATCATTCACAATTTTAAAAGCAATGTGGAATTAAAAAATATAAAACTCGAGCTGCAAAACATTCCCGAATTTAAAGGCGCGGCTCATCATTAACTCTAAAAATTATACCCTTATGGAAAAATCGTATTTAAAATTATTCGAAAACAACAAAGCCTGGGCTCAAAATCAGATAAATAAAAATCCTGATTTTTTTAATCAGCTCGCAAACGGACAATCGCCTGAATATTTATGGATCGGTTGTTCCGATAGCCGTGTCCCTGCTAATGAAATAACAGGAACCCTTCCGGGTGAAATATTTGTTCACAGAAATATTGCCAATATGGTAGTGCATAGCGATATGAATATGCTTAGTGTTTTATCCTATGCGGTTGAAATTCTAAAGGTGAAACATATCATTGTATGCGGTCACTACGGCTGCGGTGGAGTGATTGCCGCGATGGGAAATAAGCAATATGGCCTTATTGACAATTGGCTCAGACACATAAAGGATGTGTACAGGTATCATTACCCGGAACTGGATTCGATAGCAGACGAAACGCAAAGAGCAAGAAGATTCGTAGAATTAAATGTAATTGAACAAGTACACGATCTTGGGAAAACTTCGATTGTTCAAAATGCGTGGAACAACAATCAGCCCTTGCATATTCACGGATGGGCATATGATATAAAAGACGGAATTATTAAGGACCTCGGTGCAACATTTACGGGCATGCAGGATCTTCATGCCGTATATCATCTTGACAAGCAGAGTCCGACAGTTGAAAAATAGATTTCCTGGATAATCCTGTTAACAATGATAATTTTCCGATTCATTGATAATAATATTCTTTGGCTTTTCAACCAGGTATAGTATTTCAACAACTACCTGCATATTCAGGTCGGAATATTTTTGCTTCCTGTTGAGTTTTCTCAAACAAGGCGGGACTCTTGCTGGGCAGGCACTATACACCCTCTCTTCGCGTGCTTATTGCCTGCCCGGCAAATACTTACCAAAGGGCTCTTTCCGGCCTTCATTGTCCTGATCGTGTATTATCGTTTAGGACACTATTGATTCTTAACATTAACCTAACATTGGAATAAGGTTACAATAACTTTACGCGGGTTACTTTGTGCGTAAATAAATTGTTTCGGAATTGTAAATAAATAGTTGTTCCAGATTTAAGAATAAAAAAAAATAACAAAACAAAATTTATGATTAAAGCAAAATTGAAATTAGCAATAGTACTGGGCCTTACCGGAGCAACTTTCGTTACAGATACAAAAGCACAGGAAGTCATCGAAAGCCCTTTAGACACGCTCGCCAGAAGTGTACGAAACATTTCAGATGAAATTACAAAAATGAATCGCCTGAATATTACAGGGTACATTCAACCACAATGGCAAATGATTGATTCGGCAGGGGCTCCTTCTGTAGCAGGCGGCGACTTTACAAATGGAACCAATAAATATTCGAATCGCTTTATGATTCGTCGCGGGCGTTTCAAGTTTACTTACGAGCACGGAAATGCCATGTATATGATCAACACAGATATCACAGAAAAAGGTGTCGCAATGCGCGAAAGCTATGTAAAAATTACTGACCCCTGGCTTCGAATGTTCAGTGTTACGGCAGGTTTGTTACAATATCAGTTTGGTTTTGAAATAACACAATCATCCAGCAATCGGGAGACTCCTGAACGCGCACGTTACAACCAAACACTTTTCCCTACTGAACGAGACCTTGGTGTTTTTGGAAGAATGCAAATGCCAAAAACATCTAGGCTTTCCGGTTTGGTTCTTGATCTGGCAGTAATGAATGGCTCTGCAGGAGTAGCGCCTGAATTTGACAGTTATAAAGATCTGACAGGCCGTTTGGCTTACAGCAAAACAACTTCAAACGAAAAAATTGCTTACTCCATCGGAGCATCATACTATAACGGTGGATACAGAATCGGAAATGTAAAGGATTATAATTTAAAGGCTATAAACAATGATATGAGTTTTGCTTTCGCGACTGATACAGCCAATTATGACAGAAGGGCAAAACGAATTTACATTGGTATGGACGCGCAGGTTTCATTGGATTCAAGAATTGGCATAACTACACTTCGTGCTGAGTATATACAGGGTGAACAACCCGGAACAGACAAATCAGCCAAAAGTCCAGGAGCTCCTCCAACATCAGCAATATATCATCGTCAATTTAATGGCGCATATTTTTATTTCATTCAAAATATCGGACAATCAAAATTGCAAATTGTAGTGAAATATGATTGGTTTGACCCTAATGTAAAAATTGCAGGAGTGGAGATCGGGAAAACGGGCACAAACACAAAAATAGGCGACATACGGTTTGACACGTATGGGTTTGGGGTTAATTATCGTATAAATTCCAACGTGAAATTAATGATGTATTATGATCTTGTAAAAAATGAAGAAACATTGATTGCCGGCTATAAACATGATATAAAAGATAATGTGTTAACCATCCGTACACAATACAAATTTTAAGGTCACGATAATGTTAAGTTAACATAGTTTGAAATTATAAATTACATCTTTACAAATAATTAAAACAATAAAATGAAAAAGAAAATTTATTTATTACTTACAGCGAGTGTTGTGCTCTTTGCATTCACGCAAACAAAATTGTCAATCAAAATTAAAGGGAGTGATACTGTTCTTCCTTTATCCCAGAAGGAAGCCGAAACATTTATGGCAAGCTCTAAAGATGCTTCTGTAACGGTTACGGGTGGAGGAAGCGGAGTCGGTATTACCGCGCTCGTTGATGGTACAACAGACATTGCGATGTCATCACGAAAAATAAAACTAACTGAAAAAATGAAACTCCAGGATGCCGGCAAAGCTATCAAAGAAACTATTATTGCCTATGATGCACTCGCTGTAATCGTAAACCCGGGCAGTTCAATTTCACAGCTGACACGTGAACAACTTGAGGATATTTATACAGGCAAAGCGACAAATTGGAAACAGGTCGGAGGCGAAGACCTCAAAATAACTGTATACTCACGGGAATCCAGTTCAGGCACTTTTGAATTTTTTAAAGAAAGTGTGATGAAAAACAAAAATTATGCGGCTTCAGCACTAATGATGCCGGCCACAGGAGCTATTGTTCAGTCTGTAAGCCAAACAAAAGGAGCCATTGGTTATGTTGGATTGGCATATATTGAAAAGGAAGTTAAAGCTCTAGGTGTTTCTTATGACAAAGGGAAAACTTTTATTAAACCAACAGTTGCGGCGGCGAAAGATAAATCGTACCCTATCACACGACCTTTATACTATTACTATTTGGTTAAAGATGCCAATAAAGTTAAGCCATTGGTAGATTATATTTTATCAGATGTCGGGCAAAAAGTGGTTTCGGAGGTTGGGTATGTGCCCTTGAAATAAAATTACCAGATTTGATTTTTGTTATTTAATACTCATTATGTCTTCCAAAAGCGCATAAAAGCCCTTCAGCAATGAAGGGCTTATGAGTTAAGTGAGCATTGGTGGTTATTAATAATTTTACTTAAAGTATTGAGCTTTGAAATCATTTTTAGGAAAATTTATTGAGCGATTTGTTGAGGGCCTGCTTTTTATCAGTGGCACAGTTACTACATTGGCTGTTGTGCTTATTGTTTTGTTCTTATTCCGAGAAGGATGGGGGCTTTTCAACGAAACTCCCATCGAAAAAGGGGATGTAATTGCTATTAATAAAAACAATACTGTAAGAAAGTTGACAGGAGAAGATGTCAAAAACATTTTCGATGGAAAAATTACGAACTGGAATGAAGTGGGAGGCAAAAAAGATTCTATTATACTTTTTCGGCTTAACGATATTGGTAATTATTTTACCGATGAAGAACTCGGTGATACGCTGCAATTTATACCTCAACGCTTAAATGAATTGGTAAACAAAACAAGTGGCATCATTGCTTATTTTCCCGAAAAATACGTCGATAAAAAATTTGACGGCAGGTTATTGCCCTTTGACAAATTAACCCTTAAAAAAATTCTAACAGGAAAGGAATGGTTCCCAACTGCACAGCCTGCTGCTCAAATTGGAGTAATGCCACTCATACTTGGAACTTTATGGGTAAGTCTTTTTGCGATTGCAATAGCTTTGCCATTTGGTTTAGCTACGGCTATCTATATTGCAGAAATTGCAGATGATCGTGTAGGAAAAATATTAAAACCGGTAATCGAACTTCTGGCAGGTATTCCGTCTGTTGTTTATGGATTTTTTGGATTAATAGTTATAGTACCACTTGTTCAGAAAATATTTAATCTCCCTGTTGGAGAAACAGCTTTGTCAGGAAGTATTGTACTTGCTATTATGGCTTTACCCACCATTATTACAATTTCTGAAGATGCGATACGAAACACACCACGAGCCATGAAAGAAGCCAGCCTGGCACTTGGTGCCACACACTGGCAAACAATTTCAAAAATCATTATCCCATATTCCATTTCAGGAATTTCAGCCGCAACCATTTTAGGAATTGGCCGTGCAATAGGAGAAACAATGGCCGTTCTAATGGTAACGGGCAATGCTGCAGTAATACCACACACAATTCTTGAACCGGTAAGAACGATCCCTGCTACTATTGCAGCCGAATTAGGTGAAGCTGCTCATGGAAGTTTGCATTATAAGGCTTTGTTTGCATTGGGTTGTATACTGTTTGTAATCACATTGCTTATTAATGTCACAGTAGATATGATTTCTGCAAGAAAAAAATATAATAGAAAATGATAGGGGGAACAAGTACACATAGAAAGAAGCGTGCTACGCAAAAGTTTGTATTTGCTTTGTTTGCATCAATGAGTATTGTAATTGTGCTTACCCTAATTATAATTCTTGGATTTATTGTAATGCAGGGGCTTCCGGCCATAAGTTGGGAATTCCTTACCACCATGCCGAAAGAAGGTATGACACAGGGCGGAATTTATCCCGCAATTGTTGGAACATTTTGTTTGATGATTGGGAGTATGATATTCGCCTTTCCTATTGGTATAATGTCCGGCATATATATTAATGAATACGCAAATGACGGCCTTTTTAAACGACTTGTTAAGCAAATGACAAATAACCTCGCTGGCATACCGTCAATTGTATTTGGTCTTTTTGGAATGTCGCTTTTTGTTAACGAATTAGGATTTGGCGATTCAATACTTGCAGGCTCACTCACACTTGGACTTTTAGTTTTACCTGTTGTTATACGAACAACCGAAGAAGCACTTAAGGCGGTTGACAATTCATTTCGAGTTGGCAGTTATGCTTTAGGAGCAACCAAATTGCAAACGATCCGAAAAGTTGTACTGCCAATATCAATTCCAAACATTATTACAGGATTGATACTTTCAATTGGCCGTGTCTCGGGCGAAACAGCACCCATTCTATTCACAGTGGCAGCCTACTTTTTGCCAAAACTTCCCCACAGTCTGTCTGATCAGGTTATGGCGCTTCCTTATCACTTGTATGTGATTTCTACAAGTGGTACGAATATTATCGAGTCGCGAAAAATGGCCTATGGCACTGCGTTGGTACTTGTTGCTATTGTATTAATACTAAATTTATTAGCGAATGCATTACGCAGGTATTTTGGCAAAAAAGTAAAAATGAATTAATAAATTTTAATACAAAAAATGGCAACTGATTATGTTAAGAAACCCAAGATAGCCGTTAAGGATATCAACCTTTATTATGGTGATTACCATGCATTAAAAGGCATCACCATGTCGATTGAAGAAAACAATGTGATCGCACTCATTGGCCCATCCGGTTGCGGGAAATCTACTTTTTTGCGATTATTTAATCGCATGAATGACCTAATACCAAATGTAAAAGTTACAGGTTATGTAATGGTGGACGGACAAGACATTAATGATCGATCAACAAAAGTGGACGAACTGAGGAAAAACATCGGCATGGTTTTTCAAAAACCAAATCCTTTTCCGAAATCAATTTTCGAGAACGTTGCGTATGGATTACGTGTAAATGGCGTGAAAGACAAAAAATTTATTGAAGAACGTGTTGAGCGTTCGTTAAGACAGTCAGCGCTCTGGGATGAAGTGAAGGATAAATTGAAAAAGTCAGCTTTCGAATTGTCTGGTGGTCAGCAACAGCGATTGTGTATTGCCCGGGCATTAGCAATTGAGCCCTCTGTAATACTTATGGACGAGCCCGCATCAGCGCTCGATCCGATCTCGACAGCTAAAATTGAAGAGCTGATCTATGAGTTAAAAAACCAATATACCATTATTATTGTAACGCATAATATGCAGCAAGCGGGCAGAGTAAGTGATAAAACAGCCTTTTTTTATATGGGCGAGCTGATTGAATATGATACAACAAAAACAATATTCACTAACCCGGCCAATACACGAACACAAAATTACATTACAGGAAGGTTTGGGTAGAAAAAAATGGCTTGAAGTCCGAAGACTGAAGTCGGAAGTATCCTTCGGACTTCCAACCTAACTTTACAAATTATTAAATACACACACCAATGACCACACATCTTGAATCAGAATTGCAACTTTTAAAAACTGACACATTGAATATGTGGAAGCTCGTTTGCCTACAGCTCACAAATGGGAAGGAGGCATTAATAGATTTTGACAAGGACCTCGCCCGGCAAATAGTTGCAACTGAAAAACGGGTGAATGCATATGAGTTAAAAATAGATCGAGATTGCGAAAATATTTTCGCTTTGTTTAATCCTGTAGCAATTGACCTCCGTTTTGTTCTGGCTGTATTAAAGATCAACTCCAACCTTGAACGGATTGCTGATATCGCAGAAAGCATTGCCCGTTTTGTAATTGACATTGAAAAGAGATTTGATCCTGAACTTCTTCAACATACAAAAGTCATAGAGATGTTCGATCTGGCAAATGAAATGCTTCTTGATGCGGCACACGCGTTTGAAAAGGAAGACACAAAAATGGCTCGCTATCTCTTTAAAATTGACGAGAAATTAGACGAGACGAATAATAACGCTAGCTATGTTGTTACAGATTATATTAAATCGCATCCGGATAATATCCGTGAAAGTCTGCATATACTGTCCATGATACGTAAGCTGGAACGTGTGGGAGACCAAACGAAGAATATAGCTGAAGAAATTATTTTCTTTATTGAAGCCAAGGTACTTAAACACAAAGGAGAAAAACAGTAATTTCGACGATGATCACATCCTGTTATTCTTTAACGACCTCATCATTTCAGGAAAGCTCTGCTTCCTTGACATCGCGGTAACAGCCTGGGCGATACGTTTTGTTTTTGTGGAATCCGTTTTGGCGCTTTCGATCCATTTTGAAAAATAATTCTGATGAGACTTTGTAAGGTTTTTAAAGAATTTCAATGCCTCCGGGTCATCAGCCAAACATTCCATTAATTCCACGTTTAATAATACGGGAGTTCTGTCTTCTTCTATCTGTATATGCAACACGGCACCATGCTTCTTGCCAATACCCTTCCTAAGTGAGGCATTAAGGGGCATTATAAAATTGCCATCGCCCATTGGCAATAAGGCCACTCCATTTATTGGACAAGCATCCAGCCTCCCTTTTACACGGAACGATCTTTTATTCCCCTGTTTTAATTTTTGGGCAATGTCTGCAGGGACATCAATATATGTCCACCCGCTTTTTTCACCTTTCTTGTTAAACTTTAATATAGTTGTATTAAATTTTATCATTTATCAACAAGTTTGAGAAATAATAAAGAATCCGCATGACAAATGTCATACTTTTGGAATCAAATAAGAAATAATTTTATTGACAAGAGCTTATATTTAGCATACATTTGCTCCTCCCAAATAGAAAATACTCAATATTAACCTAAATCAATTATAACATGAACAGATCACTACTTTATTGTAAAAGAACGGCAATTTTTGCGTTGCTATTGCTTTCCCTATTGAGCAGTGCCCAGGTAAGTTTTAATTCATCACCAGGTAACGGGTGCGCCCCTCAACTCGTAAGTTTTACATATACCGGGAACCCAAGCGGCAATTATTTCAGGTGGTATTTTGGTGATGGCGACTCAAGCCACGTTAAAAATCCTACACATACTTATGTAAATCCGGGATGGTTTAGCGTAAGTCTTTCGGTATGGGACACCACTAATAAAGGGATGATTTTTATTGGTGGGACAAATAACAACATACAGATTGAGGGAGCAACTAACTTTGATGTGTCTACTCCTTCGGCTTGTCCCGGCGAATCAGTAAGGTTTGGTTTCAACCAGGGGAATTATAACAATATTACATGGGAGTATGGTGATTCTACCCAAAACGACAACTGGAACAATACAAGCCATTCATTTAAGTATGCAGGCATTCACACCGTAAAAATGACAGTTAGCACTTCATGCGGCACTAAAATAGTTACAAGACAGATAACAGTAAGTAATTCGGCCAAACCGGTTTTCTCGATCGGGGTTAATCAGAACGATGCGTGCCTGAATGATGCGTTCTATTTTTCAGCTAATTACCCTGCTACTTCTTACCTCTGGGATTTCGGAGATGCCACATCATCTGCTGCTGAAAATCCATCGCATGCCTATACTACACCCGGCAATAAGAGGGTTATACTTACAGCTACTAATCCTTGCGGAGGTTCGAACAAAGACACCTTATATGTTAATGTTGCAAGTTCAGGATTAAATGCGAATGCGAATTTTAATTTATGGCCTAATCCTGCGTGTCCGAATTCAGTCATATCAATGGATAGCTGGGCTTCCGGAACAGGATACCTGTGGGATCTTGGTGATGGTACTACATCTACCCAACGTTCTGTTCAGAATTTTTATACCACAAACGGAAATTACAATGTAAAACTGATTGTTACAAACGGCTGCGGTGATAAAGACACCGTCACTCAGGTACTAACTGTTTCTGCCTCTTCAGGAATGAATAATTACGTGAATATTTCATTCGATAATGTTAATGGAAACCCTGATACAATGAAAGTTTGTCCGGGCTCAACTGTCAACCTTAGAAATAATAGCGGTACAAGTGAAGGTAAATACAGTTTTCTGTGGAAGTTCGGAGATGGAAGTACAGCTACTACAAAAAATGCTTCACATAAATATACTGCAGTAGGAAATCACAAAGTTGTATTGATCATAACGAATTCCTGTGGAAAATCTGACAGTGCTTCAAAGATTGTTGTTGTTAATGCAAACCTGAAGCCCAATGCACAGCTGCAATCGTTACCTGATTCAGTTTGCCCCGGTGGTAAAGTATATTTCTTTGACGATGGAAACCATGATAATAATTCAGGAAATAGTTATTCGATCGATTTTGGTGATGGTAATGTATTGAATAACATTACCGGTCCAACCGACACTATTGTTCAGGTATTGGCCACTCACAGTTACGCGACAACAGGGACATATAATTTCAAATTTTATGTGACCAATCTTTGCGGCAAGAAAGATTCATTGAAAAAAAGTGTCGTTGTACTTAACGGAGGTCCGAAAAATAAATTCTATTATGTAGACAATTCCACTGCTAATAATGGCGGAGGGAATAATGATAACTCCGGGTGTCCGGGCGACCTTGTGAAATTTACAGCTGTAGGCGGCGCTGTTTACTCATGGAATTTTGGCGATGGAAAATCAGGCTCAGGACAAATTGTATACCACAGCTATGCATCTGCCGGCACTTACAAAGCCAAAGCCATGATTCTTAATAATTGCGGACAAAACGATACAATACCAACAACGGTTGAAATAAGAACAACAAATAAACCCCAGGCTTGGTTTGATATTGATAAGACTTTCGCTTGTTCAGGTGACACCATTCATTTCTCTGCCGAAGGTTATTATGGGGATGGTCCGGATAATAATAATCATCTATGGGATTTTGGCGATGGAAACACCTCAACACTTAAGAATCCCGTTCATGCATATTCTTTAAAAGGAGTATTCAAAGTAACGCATACAGTTACTAACGGCTGTGGCAGCAGTATGCAATACAACAGTATAATAATTGACAAACCTACAGTAGCGATCAGTGGTCTTGCCACTACTTATTGTAGTTACGATGCAGCGGTAACACTAACAGGAACCCCTTCAGGTGGAACCTTTAAGATCGACGGCTTAAGCGCTGTCTCATTTAATCCTACAGTGCAGACTCCCGGTCCACACACGGTAACTTACACTTACACCAATACGAACGGCTGTTCTTCAACTGACAGCAAATCTGTAACGGTTAATCAAACAATTGCAAACGCAGGCATTGATGCATCGGTTTGTGCAGGCGGTAGTGCTCAATTAAATGCTACCGGAGGTGGCACCTATGCTTGGCTGCCGGCAACAAATTTATCAAACGCTGCAATTGCAAATCCGGTTGCTTCACCATCTTCAACAACAAATTACACTGTAACTGTAACCAAAAATGGTTGTGTAGCAACTGATGTTGTTCAGGTTGCTGTGGCTGCATCACTTACCGCAAATGCGGGAAGTAATACATCTGTATGTAATGGCAATAGTGTTACACTTAACGGTTCAGGCGGAGGTAATTATTCATGGGCTCCTTCAGCAAGCCTTAATAACGCGGCTGTTGCTAACCCTGTGGCATCTCCAACTACCACCACCACCTATACACTTACGGTATCAAGCGGCTCTTGCAGCAATACAGGTACTGTTACAGTAACTGTTGATCCGGCGGTAACCATAAGCAATATAACTTCAACCAATGTATTATGTAATGGCACTTCAACCGGATCTGCCGTTGTCAGCACAACAGGCGGCACAGGAACTAAAACATATTCATGGAGTAACGGAGGAACAGCGCAAACGGTCAGCTCACTTTCAGCTTCAACATATACTGTAACAATTGTTGATTCCAAAGGGTGCAGCAATACAAGTGCTGTTGTTATAACCCAACCAACAAAGGTAAATGTGTCAGCATCGGTTGGCCAGAACGTAGGATGTAACGGTGGAAACAATGGCAGCGCTTCAGTAGCTGCATCCGGAGGGTCCGGCACATATACTTATAACTGGAATACAGGAGCAACCGGACAAACCATCTCAGGATTGACTGCTGCAACTTATACAGTTACGGTAAAAGATGCGAACAATTGTATCACTACTTCTGTAGCCGTAGTTACTCAGCCTACAACACTTACTTCAACATCAATCAAGCAGGATGCAAGTTGTATTGGCTGTAGCGACGGAAGTGCTTCGGTATTTGCAAACGGAGGAACACTGCCTTATACTTATTTATGGACCCCTGGCAGCAAAACAACTGTTTCGGTGAGTGGGTTATCTGCTAACACCTATACAGCATGCGTTACAGATGCAAAAGGCTGTACTACCTGCACTACAATTAATATTGGCCAGCCAACAGGCATTATTACTGTTGGAAAAGATGCAGGAAATATCGGCGTATACCCTAATCCAAATGACGGATCATTTGTGATCCTGATCACGGAATTAAATTCTGCCGCAGAGTTCTCAGTAATGGATGTTACCGGTAGAAGCATATACAGCAGGTCAGTACCGAACGCCAGATCATTCACAGAGAGTATTGATCTTTCCGGGTACGCTTGCGGAACATATTATGCAAGGCTTATCACAAGTACGGGAAGTGTAAGTGTGAAAAGAATTGTGATCGGCAGATAAGGGCAAACTAACTATATAAAAACCCCCTTATGAATAATTATTCATAAGGGGGTTTTTATTCAAATAAAGACAGGGACAAGACTTTGTCAGGTTATTTCTTAGTCACTTTCACTGTTCTCCGAAATGAAGAATTACGAATGACAATAAAATAATTTCCCGGTGAAATATCTTTTGTGCTGATACTAAGACGGATTTTTTCTTTATTTACCGGTCCGGCAAAAACAGGCTGTATCAATTGCCCCTGTATATTGAA
>JAEUTS010000007.1 GCA_016787005.1 Bacteroidia bacterium | reverse complement strand
TCGACACAATTAGCGCTGCCTTTTACAAATTGTCCGGTCAACGGTGATGGTGAAGTTATTGCCGCCGTCGCTGTTGCAGTACAATTGTTGGCGTCGGAAATAGTCACAGTATAATTCCCGGCAGAAAGACCAGTAATCGTTTGCGTCGTGGAAGCATTACTCCACAGATATGTATATGTTCCGGTTCCTCCGGCTGGTAACGCTGTAGCTTCACCATTTGGAGTGGCACATGATGGGAGAATGACACTGGTGTTTATAGTAATAGGATCAGGCGCAGTTAATGTAATACTTGATGAAGATGTACACCCATTATTATCAGTTATAGTAATAGTATATACTCCTGCAGTTAAAGTTTGAGCATTAGTAAGAGAGGAGGTTACAGTAGTTGCGCCGGTACTCCACGAATAGGTGTAATTAGCGGTGCCATTTGATGTGGTTGCAGTAACACTTGCAGTACCTCCAGAACATAATATTTGCCCTGCAGAGATCGCGCTATTAATGGAAGGGCCTGTAATGGTATAGGATTTTGTCACCGTGCAATTGTTTGCGTCGGTAACTGTAAGTGTATATGTTCCGGCGCTCAGCGCGGAGTAAAATGAACTTGCGGTAGAACCTGTGTTCCACAAATAAGTAAGTGGTGCTTTTCCACCCGATACGCTAAACCAGATATAACCATTCGGAAATTTGCATGATGTATTCGTCTTGACAGAAGTGGTATTTATCAGAACAGGCGCAGCATCAGTAATTGCTCCGTTCTGTGCCGCTGTACAATTGTTTGCATCGGTTATAGTAACGCCATATACTCCCGGATTAAGATTTGAAACAGATGCAGTTGTTGCTCCTGTACTCCATGCATATATTATTGGAGCAGTGCCGGTAATTGTTACTGATATATTTCCGGTTACAGTTCCCGGGCAAAGACCATTTAGGACGACGGGCATACCTGTGATCAAAGGCTTCGCAGGGTTAGTAACAGTTACTGCCGAGCTGGTAGTGCATCCTGCCGCGTCTGAAAGTGTAACAGTATAAGTAGCCGCAGAAAGCCCCGTAATTGTATTTGAACCTGCTGATGTAATTGTTGAAGCTCCATTGCTCCAGTTGAAAGTGTAGTTAACAGACCCGCCGGAAATGGTTAGTGTTGCTGAGCCGGTTGAAGAATTACAATTTGAAAGGGTAGCGGATGAGCCCAAAGTCCATGGAGTACTTACCGCCACATTAATTGTTTGGGTAATAGAATCTTTGCTACCAGTGCAACTTGTTACGATTAATTTTACTGAATAATTGCCTGTTGCAGGAAATACGTGTGATGGAGTTGCTAAGGATGAATTGTTTGCGCCCCCGGAAGCTGGATCTCCAAAATCCCATTTGTAACTTTTTATTTCATTGCAGTTCGGAACACTGGTACTGGTGAAATTCACATTGCCATTTCCACATGAAGATGTAACATACGTGTAATTGGCGGTGGGTTTGTCTGGAATATAGAGCCATAGATCGTTGTATTTGGAATTGGAAACAAATGCTCCTTCTCCATACCAGAACCAAAATCCTTCGTTGTTCTGAAACGGAACGCCGCTATCGTAGTTTCCCGGAGTGTTGGCTGCTGCGGGAACTCCCATCACTCCTCTTACCGGGTTGTTATTTGGTTTGCTGCTCATAAGTGTAAAGCGTTTGGTTGAGGGCCTGAATTTCCACACTCTTCCCTGGTAAGATCCGAAAAACCAAAAATTGCCGCAGGAGTCCGTCCATTGAGCCCGGGCTTCATTTGTTTCAGCGGGAGCCGGTACATTTGAAGCGGCTTCTACACATAATGTTCCCGGAGTATAAGTGTATATGGCTCCCCCGGTGTATACAGAATTTGTTCCTGCTTCCCAGGTCCATAAATTTGTGCCCGGATCATATCGCCACATATCATTCTGGTAACCGGTAGTTCCCGCAGTTCCTCTTCCAAATGCCCCTAAGAGCCATAAATTATCATTATTATCTATCCAATGTAAATATTGCCACCTCGAACCCGGTTTGTTGGTTGCATTAGGTGTGCCTTTTGCACCATACACGGGATTCTGATTAATTGTGTTATCGCCGCTCATCCACGTCCATTGGTTCACGGCTATATCATATTTCCACAAGTCATTTAACAACGCCTGACCGCCGAAAAGCCATAAATTATTTTTACTGTCTGTCCAGGCGCACACACTTTCACCTCTGCCTGGAGGAACATTAGACGGGCTGGGTATCCCCTGAACCCCATATGCGGCAGCTCCTCCAACATGCATCCTGGCCCATTGGTTAAATGTTGGTCCTGGATTCGGGTCGTATTTCCACATAGCCTGCGTGCCATCAAGCAGCCAAAGATAACCTGATGCATCAACCCATGTCGCATAGCACAATGTTGTATTTGCACCGGGACCATAGGCGGCATCAAACGTTCCGACAGCAACAGCGGGTGCCGCGGCATTGTATTGCCAAATCACCATCCACTGGTTATAAGTTGGGCCCGGATGCGGATCGTATTTCCACAGAGTTTTTCCATAAGTTGAAGTGCCTGTATACCCGCCAAAAATGTAAAAGTACCCGTCCTTGCCTGTCCAATAGGCAGGGCCATACAAGCCTGGTGGAATGTTAGCCGGTGCAAATACGCCTGTTGTGCCGGGTGTGCCCGGGGATCCCGCAACCAGATCGCCTTTTTTCCATACCCACATGTTGGTTTGGGAAAAGACAGACCCCGATATAATACTGATAAGAAAGAAAAGAAAACTTCTTTTTACCTGAATATATCTAACTATTACAGAATGGCTCATCTGATGTGTTTGTTGTGTTAAAGTTGACTTAAGTTATCCGTGACTTTTTTCATGTGCATATAACTTGTAAATGTTTGTTTTTCACATGGAATACGCCATATTCGTTTTCGGTTGGTCTCGGCAAAGCCGAGATGACTATTTCATTGTTTTTTGTTTTTTCTGTTTTGAAATTTAATTTTTATTACTGCCGTGATAAGTGTTTTCTTTTGTAGTTGTTTTAGTTGATCTACTGATTTTCGTTTTAATTCATCTTCAGAGAATAACTGAGAGTGGGTTAATATCCTGTTAATTAATTTATTTTTTTGAATGCTTTCTTTTCCCTTTCCGTCTTTCATAGCGTTTATAAGTCCTCTATTAATTTAAAACTACTTAATAATAAGTTTTTGTTTGTATAAATT
>JAEUTS010000402.1 GCA_016787005.1 Bacteroidia bacterium | reverse complement strand
ACTAACAGGGTTTTTATGATCTCACAAATGGGAGTATGGAATTGCGACAGACCACTACCTCCCTTGCCGGATGAATTAAGTATGGATCTTGGAAATTTACTCCTCGATCACAATAACAATGTTATCGTATGTAATAATATTTATGTTGTGGAGAAGAATAAAAACACCGTGTTCACATATAATAAAGGAAGAGGAGTTAAGATAAATACCAAAAGTCAGAATCTGGTATGGGCCGTATCTGAAAAGGGACAAATAGTTTTTATCCGCTTAGGAGATTATAACAGGCTTTACAGGGGACAACAAAATAAAATTACTGTTGATGTGATTGGTAATAAGGAGGTTGCTTTAGCACAAATAGATGAATTCGCGAAAGGAAGTCGAAGTAAAATAAACCCGTGATCATTATAGCGGGGAGTAGCTTACAGGTCAATTGGAGTAAAGCTTCCGGGACCTTATACAAGATCAGGAATGGCCATTCGCTGATCATATAAAAATCCAGAAGTAAGATTTAAGGAATAGTGTAATAGTTAGCTTTTTACAAAACAATATTTGTAAGGAACGGTTCACCCTATAAAAAATTTAACCATGCAAAAGACACTAAAAATAATAGCACTGACACTTCTATGTGGAGTTTCATTTGCGCAGCAAGATGCACAGTTCAGTCAGAATATGTTCAACAAACTACCTGTCAACCCGGCTTATGCAGGAACTGATGGAGCCATTTGTGGAACAATATTGTTAAGACAACAATGGGAAAATTTCCCCGGTGCTCCCAGGACGGGACTGATAGCACTTGATGCTCCTGTGCTTCAATCAACTCCATTTCACGGTGGCGCGGGTTTAACGTTTTGCCAGGACCAGCTTGGTTTTGATAAAACCACGTTTGCAAAAATCTCGTACTCTTATCACAGAGCATTGTGGGCGGGGACTCTGGCCCTGGGGTTTGAAGCAAGCATGATGCAAAAACAATTGAACGGGGTATGGATCGCGACTGACCCCGTTGCCCAGGATGCCTCTATTCCCGACATTAATACGGGGGGAATAAAATCATATGATCTGGGACTTGGGGTTTATTATACTAATCCAATAGGCATGTACTTTGGCATTTCATCTACTCATCTAACTCCTTCTTCATTTCGTTTAACACATCCGGCTGCTAAAGGTAATCCGCTGAATGTACCCGATGATTACAACTTTGTAAATGCAAAGCACATGTATATAATGGCTGGTTGCCCATTCCCGGTTTCAAGGAATGTGGAGGTTATTCCTTCTGTTCTTGCGAAGACAGACCTTACTTCAACTCAACTTGATCTGAATGTAAGGGTTGTTTGGCAGGAAAGAATATGGGGAGGGATGTCGTATCGTTTAACGGATGCTGTTGTGGCAATGGTAGGTTTTCAAAATGGAGGATTCAGATTTGGTTATTCATTTGATATGACCACTTCAGACATAAGAAATTATAGCAACAACACGCATGAGGTCATGGTAGGCTATTGTTACCAACCACCCACACGAGTAAAACGCACAGTGCACGACAACATACGTAATATGAATTTCAGGAATGGGGAAATGGAATAAAAAACTAAAGATGTTTATTTTGAACTTCCAGAGCCAATTTATTTTATTGAATTATTTATAATAAGGAGTGCTCTTGTCTCAACATTAAGTATCTGGCTTTGGATACTTGTTAATAGAGTAACGGCTCCCGATAGCGGAGTCAAATAGAACATCGATTCGTGCCAAGTCGTTGTGGAAGATTCATTAATGTTCATGTTGTCCTTAATCTTCAGATCAAGCCCGTTGAATGATAAAATTTTTTGTTCTACATTTTCTATTTTAAGCTGAGAAAGGATGGCAATGATTTGTTGGTTATAGTTGTTTAAGGATTCATACAGGTTCCGTCCATTTGAACTTTCGGCCTGGCCTAAAAAATGAGTGGGAATATCGTAATTATCTAGACCGGTCATATTCCAGTGATCAGATGTACTATCAATTGGCTGATAACTTACATGGGCGATCAATTCATTTTTTAATTGCTCAACGTTTTTAATTATTTGATTTGATTTTACCTCAATCGCTATAGATGCGTCCCGAAATTGCTTGTAGTTTTCGGCGTTCCCCTGAGTTCTGAGTTTTATGTTAGCCAATAATAAAGTGTTTATTTCTTTTGTGTTCTCATTTGTCCTTAGTAGAGCGTCTTCTATTTTTAAATAGGTATATAAAATATTTTTCGAGTAATTGAGGCCATATACAAAAAAGAATACACTTACGAATAGAGTAAGAAATACCATTTTCCAGAACTCGCTGAATTTTCTGTCATATTCTTGGTACTGCTGAATTGTATATAATATCAAAGTGGGAAAAACTAATAATGACGATCCCATAACTATCATGATTCCACCCCCTGGCCAGTGCATAACCTTGAATAATACACCAGTAAACAGTGATGAAATGGAGAGGTATCCGAAAACATTTACAAATATGTTTAGTCCACTCCTGTTTTCATAAATTCTTTGTCCGAAAAAAAACGGAAGAAAGATCATTGAAAGTAATGACATCCCAAATGTCAAAAGAACACCCGCACCAGGCCAATGCATCAGTTTAAACATTGACCCAATGCTAATAAAGAACATAACGAAAGTTCCAAAAGCAATTAAAAATTTTTTCATGAGAAGGGTTGTTAGTTTTTTAATGTATACCACTTAGCTGAGTCGGAGCCAGATTAAACAGAAGGGATCGATTTAATCTGCTCCCGCAGTTTACCAAGTTCCTGTTTTACTTCCTCCAGTTTTTTCGTGTACTCATCAAGGATAGGATTTGCTTTTTTTGATTTTCCAAAAAAACCAAGGTTGGTTTCCAACTGGTTTGCTTCCGCTTCCAGCTTTTTAATTTTATCCTGCAGGTTGAATCGCTCTCGCTTTATCTGCTCCTGTCCATGCGGATATTTAAGCATTTGCTCATACTTAAGGCGATAAAATGTTTTTTCCTGGCCGGGAGTATTGCCTTTTATTTTTTCAAGAAAGTTTTCTACGGCTTTCCCGAATGCGTTATTGAGCTTGTCATTCTCTCTTACGGGAACAGGGCCAGAAGCAGCCCATTCTTCCTGTATCTTTTTAAGTTCTTCCAGGTTTTGGTTCATATCACCGGAAGCTTGCAATTCATCCACTTTTGTCACCATTACCTGTTTTATCCGGACATTTGCCAAAAGAGCGTTTTCTTTTTCTTTTATTTCTTTGTTTTTGTTTTCAAAGAAATGATCGCAGGCTTTCCTGAACCGGTTCCATATTGGTTGCGAATCTTTAACGGCCACCGGGCCAATAGCTTGCCATTCAACCTGCAATTTTTTAAGTATTTCCGCTGTCGCAGCCCAGTCTGTACTTTCCTGTAATGATTCCGCTCTGACACAAATATCAATTTTCTTTTGCAGGTTTTGTCCGAATTCGCGGCGCTGTTTGGCATAAAATGTGTCAATCACATTGTGAAAGTGCTGCCGCGCTTTTTTAAATCTTTTCCAACACTCACCGTTATCACTTTTGGGAACAAAGCCGATCTTTTGCCATTCGGCCCATATCGTTTCCGCCTTTTCAGAAGCCGCCCTGCATAATTTATAAGAGGAAAGATCTGTTTCGGCCAACTTGTCCAGTTGCTCGCATAAGGCAATTTTAGCTGCAAGGTTAGCTTCCTGGCGTTGTTTTATTTGCGCTACATGTTCTTTTCTTCGCTGATATATTTTATCGGTTGCGGTTTTAAAGCGTTGCCATAAAGGGTCGCTTAGTTCTTTGCTCAGGTTATTTGAAGCACGCCATTCTTCCTGCAGAAAGCGAAGACTGTCAAGCGCTTTTTTCAATGAGGGTTCTTCAACCAGCCTATCCGCTTTTTCGCAGAGCTCATTTTTAATTTCGAGATTTTTTTTGCGATCAAGTTCACGAAGCTCGTTGCTGATCTTTACTATTTCGTAAAATTTTCCGGTAAGGAAATGATGGTTCTCCTGCAATGTGTGCATATTCTGCCTCGGCACATTTCCTGTGGCGCGCCACTTGCTTTGGAGAGCCTGGAATTTATTATATGCTTTTGAAAAATGATCTTCGCTCTTTAACAACTCTCTTAATTCATCAATGATCAGTTTTTTAGTGGAAAGGTTATCCTGCAACGTTTTTTCCTTTTGCCTGCGAAGGTCAGCTTTCTTTTTATTAAACTCTTTATATAGACGTTCAACTTTCTCGTCTAATGGATCAATGCGTGGAGTGAAATCTTCTTCCGGGCTTCCGTCCTGCGTAAAGATCTTCAACTTGTGGGCATACTCTTCTTTAACCAATTTATCGTAGGCTGACTTGATCAGGTTTACAATGTCCGGTTCCGACGCTATATCTTCAATTGCAAGAACTTCTTCCAGCTTAACGGCCAGCTGCGCTTTACTCATGGATGTCAGTTCATCTTCTGATACAATAGTTTCAGCAGCATCCTCATCCATAGCTTCATTTATATCAGGTAATTGAGACCCGGAGGAAACAGAAATGGGCTCCTCCCGGACAGGCTTATTTTTTTCATCTATTTGCATGTAGCTAAGATAAAAATAATCCTTCTTATAGGGTGAGAGAAATACTTATTGGAAAATGGTTGATATTAGCGGTTTATGACACCTTTTTTTTATACTTAGTCGCCGCAATTTTGCCAAAGCTATAGCCTAAAGCTATGCCAAGCGGATAATCGCTTGCCCAATGTACTCCATTGTTAAGCATCGAAAAAAGTAATATTCCCATTAAGGAATAACCAATCGGGCGAATCAAACGATTTTCCGGATAAAATTCTGAAAGAACTATTATTGTGCCCATAGCGGAAGCTGCATGTCCTGAAGGAAAAGCATCATAATGCGGAACATTTCTATGATAATCTATCTGGTTGGGGAAGGGTTTCCATAGGCCTCCAGGAGCGGTCGCAACAAAAGGACTTTCGCGTCCTGATATATGTTTTAACAATTGTACCACAATACCTGATGCAAGCATTGATTCAATAACTGCACTTGCAACGCATCTTGATTTTGTTCTTTTTGTAATTAATCCGTGTGTTAGAAACCCTCCGGCAATGCCTATAGTTGTCCAGCCATCACCAAGAAAATACATTGCCGAACTAAGGTCATGAGGGCCTTCAAATCCCACGAAAGTACGGGTTGAGAAAATTTCTATATCTAACCCGGCATATGCCTTTTGTGAACTATTGCCATCAATATTTAGCCATTTTCCGAATTTTTTCGACTGGTCTGTTATGTTTTGATCAATTAGCACTAGTCCTATCGTGGCTGCTGTCATTGCAGTTATATTAAGCAAGTTCTTTTTTTTGAAAGTTATTTTCCCGTAATCTACAATATCCATCGGTATATTTTTAATGAACGAAAATGTTTTTGGATTTATGTAAAGTGTTGAAGTATCTTTTGATGCTTCGGTAAGTATATTCTGGGATGGTACTTCTGTTAAAGGGAATACAGAAAGGATAATTAGCCAAAAGAATAATTTGAAACAGAAGTACATGTCGTAGAAATTGCTTAAGCAGTTTATTGAGTCGGCTATTTTATGTAATTCGGCAATTTCCTGGGATGAGTATTATCATACCTATGCATGATTAATTTCATCTATATTTATAAGATATCAGATTAATTAGAAAAAGGGCAATCAAATTTATATATTTACATGCGTTAATAATTAATAACTATATGATCTTGAAGACATACCACCTTTTAGTCGCCTTTCCATTTATAATGGGATGTACTGGAACTACAGTTGAACCCATGACGGAAAGCAAACTTAATAGTGACAGTATTAGTAATGCGGTAATTAATGGTCTTAAGACCCAATTGCAAAAAGCGACTTCAACAGTGCAATTATTTATGAAATCGTTTAATGAAATAGAGGAGAATTTAAATAAAATCAGATCAAAAGAGCAGCATGTTGCACTTTCGTCACAATCCAAATCAATAAAGGGATCAACGGAGGAACAAATTATTAATGATATTAAATTTATTGATGATCTTCTGAATAAAAACAGGCAAAGTATTAATGGACTTAATGAACAATTGAAAGATAGTTCATTAAAAATTTTGGAATTGGAAAGTACGGTTTCCGCGTTGGATACGAGGATAACTGAAAAGGAGAAAGAAATAAAATCTCTTAAAAGCACCCTGGTATCTATGAATATTAGATTAAATGAAATGGACGCTGCTTACCAGAAAGTAAAAAAGGAATCTGACACTAAAACCGAAGTGTTAAACACAGCTTATTGTGCAATCGGATCCTTCAATGATTTAAAAAAGCATGGTATTATTAATGCTACCGGCGGCTTTATTGGAATAGGTAAGGTTGGAAGTATAAACACCAGTGTAAACAAGGGAATGTATAGCGCAATTGATATCTATCAAACAAAAGAATTTACAATAGCTTCAAAAAAAATTAAGCTGTTGTCGAAACATCCTGAGGGTACGTATGAACTTGATACAAAATATGGAGTGAAATCTTTAAAGATTACCAATCCTGATGAATTCTGGAAAACATCAAGGTTTCTGATAATAGAAGCGTCTGCGGGTGAGCCGGAATATGAATAAGGTTGAA
>JAEUTS010000382.1 GCA_016787005.1 Bacteroidia bacterium | reverse complement strand
AGGTTTATCATGTATTCGGTATACGAATGGAAGCTGCTGGCTATTGGCTGTTGCCTCTTGCCTTTTTTCTCCAACTTCCGACTTCCGACTTCCGACTTCCGACTTCTTCCCTCTATCCCCCACAAACGCGGCCACTCTCCTATTCGCCAGCAACATAAAATCTTCTATCAGTTGATTCGAATCTTTCATTTGTTTAAAGTAAACGCCTGTAGGGTTACCCACTTCATCCAAATGAAATTTCACTTCGCTTTTTTCAAAAGCTATACTTCCTTTTCGCATTCTGTCGGCACGAAGTGTTTTCGATAATTTATCCAATACCATTAGCTCCTGCTGAAAATCGGCTTCTTTTCCACCATTAATTTCTATGCCGCTTGCCTTTTTCGCGTTTCCATCTTCAATCAAAGCCTGCGCTTCTTCGTATGTATAGCGTCTGTCGGAATGGATGACAGTGCGGCCAAACCACTGCGCTTCAACCTGCGCCTGCTCATTCATTTCAAACACAGCGGAGAAACACAATTTATCTTCATTCGGACGAAGCGAACAAACATTGTTCGACAAAATTTCGGGTAACATAGGCACCACACGATCTACCAGGTAAACCGATGTGGCACGTGAGGACGCTTCATTATCAATGATGGATTTTTCTTTTACATAATGTGATACATCGGCAATGTGAATTCCAATTTCCCAGTTTCCATTTTTTAATTTTTGTATAGAAAGTGCGTCATCGAAATCTTTCGCGTCAAACGGGTCGATGGTAAATGTTGTGACGTTCCTGAAATCTTTTCGTTTGGCAATTTCGGCGGCTGTTATTTCGGTTGGGATATAATCCGCAACTTTTTCAACTTCTTTCGGGAACTCGTATGGCAGGCCATATTCAGCAAGTATGGCATGCATCTCTGTGTTGTTCTCCCCTGCATTTCCCAATACATCAATTACTTCGCCAATCGGATTAACAGCATTCTTCGGCCACTCTGTAATTTTAACAATTACTTTTTGTCCGTTTTTGGCTCCCTTTAATTTATTGAGCGGCACGTAAATGTCTGTTCCATTCTTATTGCTGCTTGGCACCAAAAACGCGAAACGTTCCGATATCTGTATAGTACCCACATATTCATCACGCGCGCGTTTTACAATTTCAACAATTTCTCCTTCGTGCTTGCCGCTTTTACGATAAGGGAACAGCAATACTTTTACTATATCGCCTTGCAAATAACCTTTGGTGTATTTGGGAGCAATGTAAATATCATTCTCCAACTCATCCGATATCACATAAGCAGAGCCCGACATGGTCATGTCCACCTTTCCAGTAACATAGCGGCGTACGGCACCTTTGATTTTAAACTTTCCACGATCGGCTTCTTCTATAAGTCCTTTTTGTAAAAGCTCGGAGAGCATTACGTTTACTAACTGGCGCTGACTTTCATCTGAAATACCAAGTGTTGATGCCACTTGTTTATAGTTAAATGATTTACCGGGCGCTTTTTTCAGCACTGCTAATACTTCTTCAAATAAGTATACATTCTTACCCGGTTTGTTTTTTGATTTTCTTGACATTAATTATTGATTTGATTTAAATATAGACAAATTAACCCAGTCCATTTGGGGGATTTTACAAACCAATGTTGAAAAAAAGATGGTTTGATTTTAAATGATGGAGAGATAAAATTTGCGGCAATTAAAACTTCACTAAACGAAACTCTGAGGTGGTAAGTTGGGCATAACGCTCGCCCGAAGCAAAGGCATCAACATCTTCTTCCTGATAATACCAGTGAAAAATGACTTTGCTTACACCTTCTTTCGCGGTTTTTTCAAACCCCCACAATATATTCAATATGTACTTTGCTGTTGATGAGTTAAAATAATCAAGTTTAAATGAAAGCTCTGTTACTTTATTAGGCGCTTTCGCATATTCATCAATCCAATTTAAAATAGGATTGTAAAATTTAGCAGGATTTTCAGGATGTGATGAACCCGAAATCTCAAAAACATTATTCCCGGGGTCGAAAACAACCTTAGGGGTATTGTCTGTTCCTTCTAAAACTAATTTCTCCATTTAAAATTTTCGTTAGGCGAAGCTAACAAAATTAACAGAATTTTTAACTCATACCCCTAAAAAATACTTAAGAGTAGAAAAACAGAAAGCCTCTTTACGATAAAAAAATGAAGTGTGCTGAAATTTCAGAAAAAACTAAGGGGCTCTGAATCTCACTATATATCAGCGTTTTAACGGGTATTTGTTTAAAACTTTACATTAAAACTGCAACCCTGCATCCATAGCGATCGTTAAACGTGTAGTTCTTATACATCCGTATGTTATGCGTAAACTAATCAGAAAGAGAGGGAATCATGTGTTGTCGATCAAAAAGTTTCGTGTTAGTATGTTGGGGTATAATATCGGGGCTAGTGCTCATGAGCACTGCAGCCTTTGCAACCCATTCACAAAGTACAGATCTTACTTACAAATGTCTCAGCGGCAATCAGTATGAGATAACACTTAGCTTTTACCGTGACTGCGCGGGGGTGAACGCTCCATCAAGTGTGACTGTAAACATCTCCTCTGTATCCTGCGGACAAAACTATTCCATTACATTAAATCCGATCGCTGGAACAGGAAAGGAGATCACTCCTGTTTGTCAAACCTCCACAACACAATGTAACGGCGGCCCATGGCCGGGTGTGCAGCAATACATTTACAAAGGCAACACCACTTTTCCTATGCAATGCAGCGATTGGGTAATGAGTTTTTCATTATGCTGCCGTAACGGGGCCATTAATACGATCACTAATCCGCTTTCGGATAATATTTATGTTGAAGCCCATTTAGACAACCTTAATTATCCCTGCAACAGCTCTCCCGTATTTTCAAACCTGCCAGTGCCATTTGTTTGTGTAGGTCAAAAGTACTGTTTTGGACATGGGGCTACTGATATTGACGGAGACTCGCTTTCGTATGAATTAGTAACTCCTTCCACTTCAGATACAACTAAAGTAAATTATTTAGCTCCGTATACTGCTACTCAACCTTTGTCGTCAAACCCGATCGTAACTTTCAATGGTGCCACAGGCGACATTTGTATGACACCAAATACAATACAGGTAACAGTACTGGCCGTACTGGTAAAAGAATGGAAGAATGGGAAATTGGTTGGAAGTGTTTTACGTGATATGCAGTTACGTATTCTGAATTGCAATAACAGCGTTCCGTCTGTATCAGGGATAAACGGGACAAATCAATTTTCGATCAGCGCCTGCGCAGGAACACCTCTTACATTTACTGTAAACAGTGCCGATGCTGATGCCGGACAAACACTTTCACTCGTAAGCAACAATAGTATTTCAGGAGCTTCATTCAACGCATCAGCAGGCAGCCGGCCTGTAGGAACATTTTCATGGACACCGACTATGGCCGACATAAGCGGTAATCCATACTGCTTTACTGTTAAGGTACAGGATGATGCCTGTCCGTATAATGCCAG
>JAEUTS010000377.1 GCA_016787005.1 Bacteroidia bacterium | reverse complement strand
GTTTCAACATTTGCTTCATCACTTACACAACAATCAACGGGACAAACGGCAGCACATTGGGGCTCATCATGAAAACCGGTACACTCGGTACATTTATCCGCAACAATATAATACAGATCCATTGACTTGGGTGTTTGAGGAGCATCCGCATCAACAGTTTCTTTGGAATTCTTCCCTGTAAATTCTCCTTTTAAAGAAGTTCCATCTGAAAAGCGCCATTCGGCAGCTCCTTCATATATAGCATTGTTTGGACATTCGGGCTCGCAGGCTCCGCAATTAATACATTCATCTGTTATTTTAATAGCCATATCTCTTAACTTTGAACTACGAAGATACGAATGTTATGGAAAATGTAAAATGAAGAATGGAAGATGTTTAAAGGACTGACCGGTTGAGAAAACGCAGAGTAAAGATTATAATGTCTCATTCCGCATGTGAAAATTTTTATACCTCTTATGACAATTCAACAAAAAATAAAAGCCTTTGAACAACTCGGTAATGTGTTTATACTGGCGGCAGAGGCAGATAAAGCAGTTCCGGATAAGCTTCACGTCAAAAAGCTGGCGGAACTGGCTCATTCTGTTCATATTTACAATGGCTGGTTTACAAAGGAAAATGTTTTGAACGCATTTGAAGCCCTGGGCAGAATGCTCACGGGAGAAAACCTTGAAAAATGGCTGAATAATTACGAAATAAAAGATGTAAAACCCAAAAACGCAGGCCTTATTATGGCCGGAAACATACCGCTTGTTGGCTTCCATGATATACTTTGCGTGCTGATGAGTGGTCATAACCTGATCATTAAAGCTTCATCAAATGACCGGCAATTGCCAAAATGTGTGGCAGAAATACTTATTTCGATCGAGCCCGAATTTAAAGATCGCATCACTTTTACTGAAGGACAGTTGAAAGACCTGGATGCTGTGATCGCGACAGGAAGCAATAACTCATCGCGGTATTTCGAATATTATTTCAGCAAGCTTCCGCATATAATTCGTAAAAACCGCAACTCCATTGCTGTATTGGACGGCTCTGAGACAGCGGATGAAATGCGTTTACTTGGCAATGACATATTTCAGTATTTCGGCCTCGGCTGCAGAAACGTTTCGAAAATATTTGTCCCGCCCGGATATGATTTCGATAATATTTTCAGAGCTGTTTTTGATTTTCGTTCGGTATTACAAAACAATAAATACTGTAATAATTACGAATACAATAAAACCGTTTACCTGATGAATGGAGTAAAACTCCTTGAAAACGGGTTTCTGCTGCTTAAAGAAGACATTGGACTTTCTTCGCCGGTGGCAGTGTTATACTATGAATACTATAAAAGTGAAGCTGACCTTATTGAACGCCTTCGTATGGACGGCCCGCATATACAATGTATTGTTTCGAAAATGGCCGCCTGCCGGACGGGCAGGCAATTTATTGAAAATACTGTTGATTTTGGCCAAACTCAAACACCGGAACTATGGGATTATGCAGATGGCGTTGACACCCTTAAATTTTTATTGAAAGTTTAAGAGATTGTTTAAAATATTTAAGAATAATGCCCCGTCTTTCGCATCTCTCTCCTGCGTTTTCGCATCTCCCGTTTATCCGCTTTAATGCCTTTTTTTATAACCCGCTTATTTTCCCTGTTTATTGCATCACTTGGCTTAACTCGTTGATCACGTGTTTTATTGACCGGCCCGCTTGATCGACAGGCAATTAAAAAAAACAATATGCCAACAAAAAATGCTTTACTTAATTTATTTCCGTACGATATGCTCATTTGCATCAAATTTAGCCTTTTAAAACACTTTCTCGAACCTAAAAACTACTTTAAATTCGATTTGACTTACAGTGCTTAAAATCTTACATTTGTTTCAAATAAATTCAAACAAAAAATGAAAAAACTTTACACACTCGTTTTTGCTTCATTTGCAACCACAGCGACTTTTGCTCAAGCCCCAACTATTTATGGCACCTTTTTGCCTGTTAATGGCACCCAGGTAAAGGAAGTATGGGATACCACAACCAACATTATGCCAATGCCAGTTGGCGGTGCAACAGCCAAAACATGGGACTATTCAACCAGCTTCCAGTCGAGTGATACATTCACACTTGTAACCAAAAGCCCCGGTCTTGTTGCTCCGGCAAAAATCCCTAATAGTGGTAAAAATGCAACTAACAGTGTATTTGTTAGGGCAGTTCAAAAAGCCGCTACTGCTGATTCACTTGTCCTTTTATATAAACTTGATTATAACGGATTCTATACCGTTGGCGCCTTTGATGAAAAAACAAGTGTATATGGCTTAAAAAAATTAACAAACAAGCCTTATGAATTTACCAAACCCGAACTTGTTGTTCCGTTTGAAATGACCTACCCGCAAGCTACTGTAAAAGATACAATGAGGGCCAAGAGTACGATGGATATTTCAGTTTTTGGTACCGTAACACATGTCATTGTACGTATGAAAACGATGAGCAGCGAAGGATTTGGCACGCTTAAAACTCCTGCAGGCACATTTACAGGCGTGCTGCTCACTAAAGAGATCGTTACAGAGTACGACACCATTTATAGCGCTTCAAATGTGAAGCTTTTCAGTTTTACGAGCGCGCTGACACGTTATAGTTTTTTACGCAACAACAGTTTCGCTTCAACAGTGCTGATGTTTATTCAGGATAACAACAACGATAATAAATCAGATATGGCCTGGTATACATTGCCTGTTGAATTCGGATCAATTTCCGGTACGGTGTACGATTCATCGGGCACAGCTACTTTAGCTGCGGGTAACGATGTATGGTTATACCGTGAATTCTCGAACTTCACTAAAAATGACGCTTTGGCTAAAACAAAAACTGACGCAAGTGGAAAATATAAATTTGATTCGATTCCTTATGGATATTACCGTATAGCGGTAAGGCCCGACTCATTGCAATACCCGAATTCACTGACAACTTATTTCGGCGACACAGGAACCAATACCAATGCCACCTGGCTTGATGCTGATACAATAAATACGATTGGCTGCAAATGTAATGTTACCGGAAAAGATGTCAAGATAAAATATCACGCTCCACACAACAATCCTGTTGTAATAAGCGGATCAATAACCACCACTTTCCCATTTGTTAATTTGCCAAAGAAGAAATCAGGCGGCAGTGGCAAGAACGATTTCTCTGTGATGGCTACCAATGATGTTAAGGGTATAGATATTATTATTAAAAAGAAACCTAATGGAGGCGCTTCGTTAGAAGTAACAACCGACCAAAATGGCGATTTTGGTGTTGGCAACCTGAACCCGGGTAACTATGATGTAATTGTTGATGTTCCGGGATTGGAAATGGCCGGAACTTATTCCTTTACAATACCTGTCGGAACCACAACGATCACATGCCTTGATTTCACCATCAACCCTGATTCTATCAACCCAAGTCATCCAAGCTGTTTACCGCTTGCTGTTAAAGAACTTAACAGTACTGCTGCAACAATGAGTGTTTATCCGAATCCATATTCAACAAACACACAAATTTCGCTTCAGTTGATAGAAAAAGCGAATGTTGTAATGGAGCTTTACAACTGTCTTGGCCAGAAAATATCAACCATTGAGAACACAATGAAACCTGCAGGTTCATATATATACCAGGTTGGCAACGATCAGATTAAAGTTTCAGGTATTTATTTTATCCGGATGACTGCTAATGGTGAATATAAAACACTTAAGGTTATCAAGGAGTAAAAACCCTCTTTATGGTTACTAACACTTTTTGAAAACAAAAAGCCGTCCCGCTATAGCAGAGACGGCTTTTTGTTTTACCCTGTTGACTCCATTATTGTAACACGATCAATGATTTGCTCCCGCCCCCCTGCCCTGGCTTACCTTATTTTGATATAAGAACGGACTGATATTAAAAAACCGAAGACCGATCTCGACTCCCCCTCTTCCCCACGTTGCCGATGAAAGGCCTGAAGCATTCACATCATAACTGATACCGACTGAAAACTGGTTGAACTCGTAAAGAAGAGTCGGAATAACTGCATCCGCCATCCGGTAATAACAGCCGACAGAAATTGACTTTGGTTTATTTACTCCTGTATATTTAGATTCCTGTCTGATCGAATATTTAAAAAGTATTCCGGCTATAGCCTCCTTTTGAACACCTTGTAAATACAACAACGCAGATGATCCAATAGAAAGGGGCGTATTGTGTATGCCAATCATTGCATTGGCATGAAATGTACATTTAATGAACTCCCTCCCGAACGAATTACCTGAAACGAATGTTTGCCCCGGACGATTTAAGTGGTCCATAGAAAATCCGGCCTTCACCGACTTTTGATCATTGGCGCTTATTGATGTGGCCTCTGTATTATAACTATATAGAATTCCCCCGGCAAGGTCTGCATTCATAAAATTCAGGTATGAAAATGATTCGCCGGATGAAATGCCGGAGTTGTATGCTCCGTCAGGAGTATACTGACTATTAAATCGTAATCCTTCCGGGCTGATACTCTTTTGAATAAAACCTCCCTTTATACCTGTTGACAAACGTGAATGGGCGCTTACCTGAAGGTGATATGCCAATACAAACGAAGCAGCCAATTGCTTCATGTTTCCATCGCCTGCCACATCAGAAAACACATTTATCCCAAACGCGAAACCTTCATCTCCCCTTGGAGTGTACACTTCTGTTTTTCGCTTTACTTTGATCCAGTTTTTAGGATCAAACTTCATTTCAAACGACAGTGCGGATGTACGATACCCATTCAGGGATCTCCACTGATCTTTGTGCTGAACCGCAGCCTGCAAATGTTTGTCAACAGAAGTCAACGCCGGATTAAGCATTAAAGGTGAAAATTCATATTGAGAGAAATGCACGTCCTGCGCGAATGCCTGCGAAACACAAACAGCCAGGAACAGAATTAATTTTTTCATCTGTGTATATTTTTTAGTTTTTAAATTGTCAGATGGCTTCCACACCTGCCGGCTCAAACAGCCCCAGGCTGTTTACCCTGTCATACACTCATTTCAGTTTGTTTACCATAGGTGTATGACTATTTCATTATACTTTATTTTTTACGTTTAAGTTTTATGCGCTTACCTGATCAATGAAATATTTCCCTTTCCGCTGTCAGTCTTCCCGGAGAGGTATTCTATAGTTAAATAATAGGCGAATACAGCTGCATTCAATTCTTTTCCTGCATATACCCCATTCCAGCAACCATCAGGATCTGACGTTTCGTAAACCTTGGCGCCCCACCTGTCAAATATTTTTAAGGATATCTTTCGGATACAAATATTATCCGGTATACACAATTCATCATTCAATCCGTCTCCGTTAGGAGTAAATGCGTTCGGAATAATGGTATTTATATCCGCGTTAGCATTGCACGGTATATATTCCTTCACAGTTACTTTAACACTATCGAACGATTCACACCCATTGGCATCAGTTACTCTTACATAATAAGTGGTTGTGGAGTCAGGAGCCGCCACAGGGTTCGGGCAATTTGTGCAACTCAATCCATCCGGCGGCGTCCAGCTATAAACTGTACCACCCGTGGCAACGAGCTGTGTACTGAATGTATTAAATATCTCCACATCATTTCCCGCATCTGCAGCCGGAACATTTACGGTTAAAGTAGTGGTAACAATACTATCACATCCGCTCACTTTTGAAACCAATGTATCAATATAAATACCCGAATTGGTTACAACTGTTCCGTTCCGAAGGGTATAACTTTGTCCCGGGCAAATATGCGGATTGAGCGAATTTATCAGTGCAGGATTTACCACAACACTCGCTGTCGCCGCAGCTGAACAGCCATTTATATCTGTCCCTGTTACTGTATATGTTGTACTTGTTAAAGGACCCGCACTTACAACGGCTCCTGTTGCAGCGCTTAACCCTGCAGGTGGAGCCCAATTATATGTTACGGCACCTGTGGCTGAAAGAGTAGCTGTGCTGCTCATACAAATACCTGCATTGGATACATTTATTACCGGGAGACTATTAACTGTAACGTTTACAGTTGTTACAGCCGCACACCCCTTGCTATCCGACCCTGTTACCGTATATATTGTTGTAACAAGCGGATTGGCACTAACCGAAGCACCGGAAGTGTTGCTTAACCCTGAAGAAGGCGCCCATACATACGAGGAAGCCCCACTTGCAGTAAGTACAGTTGATGCACCGGCACAAATAGTGGTAGGAGCAACATTTACCACAGGCTGCGTGCGGAAAGCAACCATAGCAGTATCGGAAGAAGTGGCTCCGGTAACATCTGTAATTGTAACCGTATAAACCTGTGATGTACCTGAGCAGACATTCAAAGTATTGCCTGTTGATGCTCCCGGATTCCATAAATAAGTATATGGAGGTTTTCCCTGGCTTATAACAGCAGTAAGGAGTTTACATCCTCCCGCACAAATTGAATCGCCTGTAACCTGTACCGTCGGGTTACAGGGAATTGCCGGAACTAGTACAGATAATGTATCAAAACAATTGTTAGCATCCCAGACTGTTACATTGTATGTATTTGGCGACAAGCCTGAAATATCTTCTGTGGTTTGTCCGCCAAGCCAGCTGTAAATATAAGGTGCTGTTCCACCTGAAACACTCAGATCAATAGCCGCGTTGTTCATACAACCGGTTATCGCTTTGTTCAGCACTAAGGCCGGGCTGCTATTAATTGTCACCGAAGATGCCATTGTACATCCATTGCCATCTGTTACGGTTACAGTGTATGCCGATCCCGCGGCCAAACCAACAAGAGTCTGTGAATTAATTGATCCGGGATTCCATAAATATGAATAAGGTGTATTACCTCCATATGTTACTACAGTAGCAGAACCACTGTTTGTTGAACCACATGTTTGGGTTGATGATGTTGTAATTTTCAAAGGTCCCTTGTTAAAAACAGTAATCGTATCAGTTGCAGAACAATTATTGGCATCCATTATCGTAACTGTATACTGAATCCCTGAAACTAAATTAGCGGCCAAAGATGTAGTCGCGCCTCCGGGAGACCAGATGTACGTGTACACGGGAGTTCCTCCTGAAACAACATCTTCCGCTTTACCATCAAACATACCGGAACAATTTACTGCACTCCGGTCAATAATATCATGATTGATGGCCGACGGACGGGCAACATAAATGCTTGCTTTACCCGTGCAATTCTTTGAATCAGTTACGGTAACGGCATATGTTTCTCCTCCTAAAAGCCCGGTTGCTATAGGACTTGTTTGGTTTGCTGCATTTGAACTCCACCGGTAACTATACACAGGAGTACCACCGGTAATTGCAACCGTTGCGGTTCCATCTTTCCCATTAAAACAGGCAGGACTTACTTTTGACATTACAGAAGCTAAAGCAGCAGGTGCATTCAGTGTCATTGCTTTTGTTGCGGTACATCCGTTTGCATCAGTAACCTGCACCATATAAAATCCTTTGGACAATCCGGTGGCGGTTGCTGTGGTTTGAACAGGCGAAGTGTTCCAGGAGTAAGTATAAGGAGAAACTCCGCCTGAGGGTGTTGCCCCTGCAAAACCGTCAGAAGAATTTGAACAAGCAGCATCCGATGAGGTAACTGCAACGCTAATGTTGGCAACATCATTAATAGTTACCGTTGCAGTAGAAGGACATCCGCTCGCATCATTTACCATAACCGTGTAAACTCCTGCTGCAAGACCGCTTACAGCAGATGTCGTTTGTCCACCGGGACTCCATAAATAGGAGTAATTTCCCGACCCGTTTGATGGAATTACTGAAGCTGTACCATTAGAAAGTCCGCAACCCGTAATATCGGTTTTTGTAGCGGATAATGTAATGCTGCCCTTACCACTTATCGGCACACTTTTTACTTCTACACATCCATTAGCATCTTTTACAATAACGGTATAAATCCCGGCAGAAAGACCTGTTACCGTAGCGCTTTTATCTCCTCCCGGCGACCAACCATATGTATAGGGACCTACACCGCCATTTACTGTTACTGTTGCTGTCCCCAGGGTTACAGGTTTATTTGTACAATAGGATATAATTCTATTGGTTCCTGACATAATAACGTTGATACTGCAGGAACAGGAAGGTCCCGGAACAAATGTTGAGGTGGCGCCGGGTATTTGTGAAACATCCACTCCTCCACAGGAAACTCCCGCAGGGCAAGCAGATGTTAAAGCAACAGATCCGGCACATGAGCCTCCAATGGATATTGACGCACCACTTCCGCATTTATTAACCGTTATATTCGAGCAGCCCGTGCAGGGAACAGTCCATGTAATTTTTCCACATCCTCCGACACCACAGTCCGCCGGTGTAGTTACAGCAGATACACTCATACCACATGGCCGGCAAGGATCCACATTCACAATAATAGTTGTTGAATCTTTACAAAGAGGGTTAGAAGTATACGCAACCAATACTGCGGTATACGTACCTATACCGGGATAAATATGTACAGGAGATGCGGCCGTTGAAGTTTGTCCGTCTCCAAATCTCCACAAATAACTTGTCGCACCCGTACTGTTATTGAAAAAGGTCACTTCACGCGTATTGCAATTAGTAAGCGCACTTATGGCCGATGCTGTACTCAGGCCGACACAATTAACAACATTGAACTGAAAATCTCTTGTTGTAGTGGAAAGAAATTTTCCTTTCCGGTATTCTGTTACACAAACGCCCACCACAAATTTTCCGATCGTATTGGAAGTACCGGTTAGAATACCTGTAAGAGCGTTCATTGAGATGCTGCCACCCATAGGATTTGTGGCGGTATATGGAGAAGTGAAAGGATAAGGTGTATACGGTACAGCTGATTCGAGGGGTGAGCATAAAGAATATACAAGTGAATCACCATCAGCGTCTGTAGCGGAATTGTCGGAAGTGAACGGACTACCGGCACAAATAAAGATCGGAGGAGTACTCTTAAATTTGGGGTTACTGTTAACCGCTGCCAAAGAAACATCAGGAATGGTGGCTAAATATGCACTTGAACCGGCGGGGCCATTCAGAATACCACTATTCCTTGCATTATCCTTAAACTCAATCTGGTAACCACCCTGAATCGCGGGAAGTGTAACAGTTGTAGTATAAGTAGCCATTTCAATACAAATGCCCTGAGGAATTGAGGTACAGGGAGAAGGAGGATTAGCGGGTAAGCTAATTACGGGACCTAATGAAACGCTGATGGTTTGAACGGCCTGTCCTGCGGAGTTATATATCGAGATATCGGCAGGATTCGGAAAATCAATCCCGGAACAATCCCTGTAGAATTTTAACGTTATCTGATATTTATTTCCACCTAAATAATCGTAACTGATCTCTCCGCCGGCAATATGGCTGGCAAAAATATTTAAATCAATTAAGAATAAAATAAATAAAAATAAACGAACGGGCTTTTTGTAATTTAATTTCATTTTGCGATTAGTATTGGTCTGATTTTTACAACTCATTTAACTCAGCAAAAAACATTCAACAGATACCTGCTTTTTATCATCCCTTTTTCCGGTTTTCGCACCCTAGAAATTGTCATTCCGGAAAAACATATTCTGCTCAATTTAATAGAGTAAAATTCGCCCAGAGTTAAGCATAATTCAAATCATTATTATTTTATAATATCATAGCTAATTATACAGCACTTGTAGAATTTCAAAACTACGCACAGAATCCATATAAAAATTTATTACAATAATATGATTATCAATATTTTACATTATTTTTAGCTTAATAATTTATCCGACATGACTCCATCTGTCAAATTATATATATCATAGCTAAATAAGCAAAGTGGCACTTTATTTATAGGAGCAAAAAAGGAGATAAATTGAGGATTATATAAAAAACATCCCCATAAGTGAGCCAAGAGGATCCGATCATAAAACTTATAAAAACGTTGAGCTCAATGAAGAGATGAACGAACCAAAACCGAGTAATTTGGATTTTATATACTTGTAAGCGGAAGAAATTTTTATCTGAAAAGTTCCGTTATTTTTTTCGCATTAATACTGTTTGAGAATTTCTCAAGCAACACATTTTCGCGTCGGAGGATTTCCGCTGTATCAAATGGCAGATCAAATAAACGTATCACTTCCTTTTTCATGTCAGCGGCCGAATCACACACCACGCATAAATTCCGGAGCTCTGTTCCATCTACCATTGGAGGATTTACAATACAGTACCGGCCATTAAAAAGGGAGGTTAGCAGTTTTAACTTAATGCCGGTTGACTGAAAAGTAGGCAACACATTGATTTGGGCATCTTTAACCAATTTGTAGATTTCCTCGGTTGGTATATTTGCCCGGAGCTCTATATTACTATATCGCTTCGCTGCATCAATCAAAAATGCCGGCGGATTTTTTCCCGCAATGATCAAAGGCACATGAATACCATTAAACACTTTATTGATCAGGAATAAAGCTGCTTCAATGTTCTCGGCAATCTCAAGGTTCCCATGATAAAATGCGAAATTCCCCTTACCAGGCTCAATTACTACTTTTTCGTCGGGATGAAAAGCAGGAACCTGGATCACATGATTGTATTTTTGAGATAAATATTTCGTGTCGGCAGGAGAAATTGCAAGTATATGATCAGCCTTGTTTAAAACAGATTCGAACCGTTTCAGCTTTCCTGCTTCATTATTAAAATAAACCTTTTTAAACATTTTTTTCTCAACTTTTGCAAGGCTGCTGTAATAATCGTGTTCGATGTTATGTGAACGAACGATCTTTTTCCGGCTCTTCAACCGCGAATCGTTTATATGATAGCAACAATGTAAACCTTCAAACAAAATGGGATAATCATCCTTCAATAAATTTTGTATCAACTCCTCCGATGAACGCGTAACGGCTATATATGGAAACAAACTGAACATATAACGCAATCCCTTCTTCCGTTTGTAATAATTTACCGATTCACATATCTCATTAAGCTGATAAGCGATCGCACGGCCATATTCAAAACAATGCAGGTGAACCCTCACTCCTTGAGCATGTAATTCCTTTATTTTAAAATATACATCTATCACTCCACCGTAACTTGGCGGGTAAGGGACGTCGAAGGTGATTATATGAAGATGTTTCGGGTTCAAGGTTCAAGGTTCAAAGTTGAAGAACTAAAAATGTTATAAAAAAAGTTTATATACACCTATCAATTCTTTTTCTTCATTTTCCCAATTCAGTTCACGGGCTGCAAGTTTAGTGTTCTGTTTCCATTTATTTAACTGATCTTCATCTCCCAACATTGAATTGATCTTCCCGGCTATGTGTTTCGGGTCATGGCTGTCAATAAGATCACCTACATGGTATTGCCTGATAATTTTTTCTGTTTCCGTTAATTGCGATGCCAACACTGCTATACCGGCATGAATATAATCGAATAACTTATTGGGCAGACTGTATTTGTAATTAATGTTTGTGTCCTTGTCAAGTGTAAGTCCTATATCCGCATTACGGGTATATTCCATTAATTCAGTATAAGGAAGCTTATCAATAAACTTAACTTTTTCATTTAATTTTCCATGTTCCACTTTACGTTTCAATTCATCAATAACATCTCCTCCTCCAATAATCAGCAGCATTGCATTGTCCACATATTTCATGGCATCAACCGCTTCCTCGCTTCCACGGTGTATATTTATGCCGGCCCCCTGCATAATTATTATTTTTTTATCGGCCGGGAGATTCAGGGACTCTTTCGTTTTTAGTACAGTATCCGCGAAACGGCGTGGAATATTACGCACAACCTTCGGCTCAATACCATATTTATTTTTATACCACAGAGCAATGCTTTCATTGACAGTAAATACATACTTGACCTTAGGCAGTATACTTCTTTCAAGGCTTTGCCAAACTCCTTTTTTAAAAGTGCTTCCCTGTAATTCGGGCACTTCGGTATAAATTTCGTGCGTATCATATACCAACGGCAGACCTTTCAACTTTGAAATCATATAATTTGGCAATAAGGTATCCAGGTCGTTCGACACCAGTACATCTACCTTGCGGAACAATAAAAATAAAAACAAACGGAAATTATATTCGGCGTAAAATAAAACACCCTTTTCAAAAAGCAATTTCATACGTTTTGTTGAATAAGGCCTTGTATCAAGCGGCAGACTTTTTACTTGTTCCCGACCGACCAAAGTTACATCAAAGCCAAGACCCCGGAGCGTGTTACAAACTTTATGCACACGCTGGTCGGTTACCAGGTCGTTTATTACGGATACAATGACTTTTTTATTCAATTTCTGCTGCTGCACTTATGAAGAATGAACCTGCTACGAAGATATGAAATAGCCTTTACGCCAATAGAGTAACGATCTAAAATAAATTCAGACCTGCAATCAGAACAACTAATTTATTGTACTTTTATTGCAATGAATATCCTTGAAAATATTTCTTTAAAGCCGTATAATACATTCCATATTGACGCTGCTGCCCGCTATTTCTGTGACTTCTCATCGGTTGACGAATTGAAGAAGGTTTTGTCAGATAAAACATTCAAAGACACTCCTAAATTAGTAATCGGCGGAGGCAGTAATATGCTGCTTACTAAAAATTATGAGGGATTAGTACTGAGAAATAACATCAAAGGAATAGAGCTCATTAAAGAAGATAAAGATCATTACTATGTAAAAGCAGGAGCCGGGGAAGTTTGGCATGAGTTTGTTACACATTGTATTGAACATAATTATGCCGGAGTGGAAAACATGTCGTTAATTCCGGGTAATGTGGGCGCAGGACCTTTACAAAATATTGGCGCATACGGAGTTGAACTGAAAGATACTTTTCATGAGTTGGAGGCTATTAAATTCAGCGACCTGAGTGTGCAAGTGTTTTCAAATGCCGATTGTAAATTCGGTTACCGTGAAAGCATTTTTAAAAATGAACTGAAAGGACAATTTATTATTACTTCTGTTACATTTAAACTAAGTAAACAACCAAAATTCAATACAAGCTACGGTGCCATTGAGAAAGAGTTGGAAGCAATGGGCGTAAAAGAACGGACAATAAAAGATATCAGCCGGGCAGTAATAAATATTCGCAGCAGTAAATTACCTGACCCCTTACAAATTGGCAATGCCGGAAGTTTTTTCAAGAATCCCGAAATCGCTCAGGACAAATTTGAGAACTTAAAAGCCAGGTTCCCGGAAATTGTTGGGTACCCTCAGAATGGCACCGTTAAACTCGCCGCTGGATGGCTCATTGAACAATGCGGCTGGAAAGGTAAAACATTCGGCGATGCCGGTGTACACAAGAACCAGGCTCTTGTACTTGTAAATTACGGGAAAGCAAGCGGAAAAGAGATCTATGACCTGTCGCAGCGTATCATGGATTCTGTGAACGAGAAATTTGGCGTGAAACTTGAAAGAGAAGTAAATATTGTTTAAGAGGTTTACACCTGCTTTACCAATAAGAAACAGCTATGTTTCAAATTTCAGAAAAACAGAACTAAATAATCTATTCCTTTATTAATTTTTTATAGCAAACCTTCCCGCCGGATAATAATTCAACGAAGTAAACTCCCGAAGGTTCAGCAGTTAAATCAACATTTGTTGTAACACCAATATTCCGGTCCAATAAATAAACCATTTTTCCTAACATGTTATATATCCTGATTTTTTCAGGCACAGAGTTGCTTACCGCTGAAATAATAAAGTTACCGTTACCTGGATTGGGCTGAATCTGAAATATACTCTTTTCAGGAACAATCCTGACGCCTACTGTGGTTAAAGTATAGCTGGCGGATATATCAGAACACCCATTAACATCGGTAACTTCAACTGTGTAATCACCGGCAACTACAGCAATATACGTTTGCGAGGTCGCTCCAGGAATAAGAAAACCATTCATATACCATTGATTTCCGGTCGCAGAACTGGATGTCAATGTCGATCCGTTAGCAGTAATTACCGGAGTTGGGGGAAGCGGATTAACTGTAATTGCAGCGAGTGTTGTTCCTATACATCCATTGTTAGTAACACTTACAGAATATGAAGTAGTGACAGGCGGCGAAACAATGATCGAAGAAGTGGTTTCACCGGTATTCCAAAGATAGCCGGTACCGCCAGAAACGGAAAGTGTTGTATTGTTCCCGTTACAAATTATCATACCGCCGCTAATAACCGGAGTTGGTTTCGGAATAACGGTTATTGTAGTCTGAGCGGAAGCATTGCCGCAAGTATTTGTGCCCTGAACAGAATATGTACCGGAAGATAAAACGGTAATGCTTTGAGTTGTCTTACCATTGCTCCATAAATACGAATTAGCTGCGCTCGAGGTAAGTTTTACAGAATCTCCCTGGCAAAAAGTAGTCGGGCCATTCGTTGTAATATTAATACTAAATGTACTTTGTTGTAAAATTGAAACACTCGATGTTTTAGTACAAGATTTAACGTCAGTAACCGTAACAGTATAGGTACCGGCAGAAAGGTTGCCTGCAATTTGTGAAGATTGAACAGGAGAAGTACTCCAACTATATGAATATGTACCGCTTGCATCATAACTTAAGGATATATTATCAATAGAGGCCGGAGGCTGAGTGCCCTTCGCCTGGTTATTTTGCCAGGAAAAAACAAGCCGCTTTGTTGTACCTGCATTTGCATCAAGTCCTGTTATAATGGCGGTTGTATAATTATTTTGCTGATTATAGGATGCGCTTCCTATTTGCCCGGCCGAAAGTATATTTCCGGTAGTTGGAATTGTTGTAACAGGCACAAGAAACACGTTGAAATAATCCTGTCCATTTTGACCCATACCTTTCCAGTCGAATTTCACTGTTATATTTTTTGCTGTTGCTGGCAAAACAAAATCTTTGTAAAAATGTACTATCGAAGGGGAGTTCACAGTGTAAGCGTTGGCATTACTATTATTTGAAATATAAATGGATTTTGCACCTCCATTCGCTGTGGCAGTCCCTACAAACCATTTATTCGTTTCGCTGCCATTAACAATGGTCCATGAATTTGCAGCTTCCCAGTCCTCAAGCACTGTTGTGGTTTGCAATGATGTACCTCCCGTAACATTAACCGATGCACTACCATTATTCAACCCACATGATGCATCAGTAGGAATTACAGTAAGTGACATTGCAGGAAGCTGGGTAACAACAATTGCCGAAGAAGCGCTACAACCAAAACTATTTGTTACAGTAACGGAATAGGATCCCGAAAGGGCTGCAATTATGCTTTGCGTAGTTGCGCCACTGCTCCATGAATATGAATTTGATGAATTTGAGGTAAGAGTCACTGAATTTCCCGGACAAAATGTAGTTGATCCTCCTGCACTAATTCCCGCAACAGGAGAAGTATTAATAACAATGCTGGTTGTAGCAATGCTTGTGCAACCTGCGCTATTCACCGTCACTGTATATACTCCTGCAGCAAGAGAAGAAGCGTTGTTTATTGTCGGATTCTGTAACGTGGATGAAAATCCATTAGGGCCTGCCCAGGAATAGGAGTCTCCGGCCGAAGCAAATAAATTAACGGATGCTCCGATGCAACCGGGACTGCTGCTACTGGCAGTAGCCGAGGCAGATGAAGTAATTACAGCAACACTTGTTGTCAAAGTACTTGTGGTATTCAGTGAATTTGTAATGGTAACTGTATAAACCCCTGCAGCTGCAAGCGTAACATTTGAAATAGTTGGATTTTGCACATTTGAAGTAAATCCATTTGGACCACTCCAGGAATATGTTACGCCGCCGGCACCATATAAACTCAATGTTGTTCCTATACACCGCGGACTGTTACTGGTTGCCGTCATTAATACAGGAGTACATCCGTTTGAAGTTAGCAAACTTGATCTCGGAGCCGAATTTGCAGCTGCCGTCACCCTGGCCTTCTGATCGGGTGTAAAAATGTACCTGTTCCCGCAATAACTCATCTGATTGTTTACGGAGTTTGCCCAAATACCTGTTCCTGTACAAACATCTGTTGTACCGCAATCTCCCTGCTTGTGGGGAGGTGTATCACAAACTTTGTCGCCATCGGTTGAGCATGTATTATTAACCGGACAGGAAACATTTCCTCCATCACCATTAAAAGTATGATATAAATAAAAAGCATGACCTAACTCATGTGCAGTTGTATTGTAGGAACTTGAAAAATATGCACCCACAATAACGGCCCCGTCATAAGCATATGTTGTAGGGTAATATGCATATCCTGCCCACTGACCATTACATATTTTATTTACGATCCAAATATTATAATAGCTTGATGCCGGCATCTGCTAAGGTCTTTGATTGAATCTTCCCTTGCTGCAACACAGCCTGCCTGAGTAATGCCATAAGTACTGTAATTCAATATTGAAGAACCATTAACCCTGTTAATACCGGTTGTGGCGTTTCCATTTGGGTCCCTGCTTGCCAGACAAAATTCAATTCCTAGGTCAAGGCTATTCCCTGCAACATTTCTCCAGCGATCATTTAACCCCTTAATTGCATCGTATATTTTGGCATCTGAAATATTAGTACCTGTGCCAACAGCTTCTCCAAGGTGAATAACATGGACTACTACCGGCATCGTTAAAACGGCAGATATCTGGGAAACCTTACTGTTTTTCTGATTATTAATAATTTCCTGGATAGACTTTTCAATCAACATATTCTGATTGCTATAAAATGAATCCATTTGCAACAAACGGTTATTTACATTTTCAGTAGCACATAATTCCTGGGAATAACTATCAGCGATCTGAACTGATAAAATCGCAATAAAAACGGAAACGAGTAGATTTATTTTCATGGCGGAGCTTTAGCGGTTAATGAATGAAAGGTAATTTACTAACAATTGAAGAAAAAGTCAAGAGAGGTGCTGTAAACAGAAATTTTTCACTCCTTTATAGAAGGAATCTGAAAAGAGAAATGAATATTTCACAGTATTATAAATGATAAAATCGTCAAACAATAGAATTAACAACCAACAATTGTTAATTAGCAACAACCCTATTGCTTATACATCAAAAAATGCTTCACATGTGTATTTGTACTCCCATCTTTTGAAGCAGGGAGGAGAAAAGTTTCTTCAAGAGGTTTAAAATTTTTCAATTCAATTTTAACTGTGTATTTTTTATCTCCGGGGAGAGTAATGAAATAATCACCACCCTCCTCGGAATTAGAACTAGTTGTGCCAACTTTCTGGCCTGCTTCATCATAAATATTTACTTCGGCCGAGAGAGCAGAAGCGCCTTCATTACTGATCACAGTGCCTTTTAAAATAGAGAAACCGGGGGCCGCTGACAAAGACCTGTTCGGATCCTTTTCTAAAATGCGGTAATTCGAAAGATCAACTTTATAAATATCACGATCACCCAATCCCCCTTTTCGTTCACTTGCAATATATGCGCTTTTCGCATTTGTTGTAAGAATAAAACTTTTTTCGGCACCCATTGTATTTATGGGATAACCCAGGTTTTCAGGTTTTGTCCATTTGCCATTTTCGTTAACAGTTTTAAAAATATCATATGAGCCCATTGAGGTATGTCCCTCCGAACAGAAAAATAATGTTTTACCGTCTGCAGCAATATAAACGCCACCTTCATCATGTTCAGTATTAATGTCCGGCCCAAGGTTGACTGGCTCTCCCCAAGCCCCGCCTTTAGTTAACCGCGTACTCATATAGATATCCCCTTTACCCAAGGCCCCTTTATCTTTACGCTCGCTGATATAATAGATCGTATTACCATCGGGTGAAAGACATGCGCCATCCTCCCAATAAGTGGTGTTGATAGGGTGGCCCAATGTTTTTGGAGAACTCCACCTTCCCGATGAACCTAGCCGTGATACCCATATGTCGCCGCCACGGGCTTCAACCGCATCATTTTTATACACAAATATCTGTTTCCCATCAGGCGAAATGCTGCAAGCTGCATCATGGAATTCAGTATTTATAGCACCGGCAATAAGATCAGGATCGCCCCACATCTTCTTTGCTGAATCCCAGAGAGTAATATAAATATCCTCAAAATATTTTCCATCCCCTTCCTTGTCGATAGGACTTTCCTTATCCCTCGGTCTGCGTGATGTAAAGATCATCTTTTTACCATCAGCAGTTATTGAAGGGCGTTTATCATCAAACTCGGAATTAACAATATTACCGAGGTTTTCGATAGTTACGTTTATAGGTTTTGCTATAAGCTCCTTTGCCATATTACACTGACGAAGGTAATGATCAACATCACTTTCCTTGAGTGTTTTAGGGTTGGTGGTTACTTTTTTATATTGTTCGAACTCGGCAATAGCCTTATCTGTCTCTTCAAGCAGCTGATATGTTTTACCCAATTCAACACCAAGGTTAGGATGCGCTGTTGGGTTGATCTGTTTAGCCTTTTCAAAATATTCAAGCGCGTTTGTGTAGTCCATTAAACTAAAATAACACTCTCCCACCCAAAACGCCAATTCTGCGTCGCTTGGACGGCCACTGAAAATATCTTTATAAATAGCTAAGGCTGCCCTATAATCACCACGATAATAAGCCTGGTGTGCGTTAAATTGACGCACTTTATCACTGGCATTATCAATCGCCGATTTTTGAGCATTTATGGTTGGGGACCCGGCAACAAGGAAGATTGCAATTCCAAGTATTGAAGTCATTTTGATCAGCATATTTCGTGTCATTTCAAATAAAATAAGAGGCATAAATATACTCATTCTCAGTTCAAAACAAAAAAGCATTTGACTGAAAAAAGTTGATTTTTAATGCTTCTGTGTATCATCTGAACTTACCATCATGCTTCAAATCCCACTTCAAGAGCTTGTATTCAGAACAGTTATGGAACAATAATAAAAGCGAAAAACCAAAACAAGGGCTGTTCGCTTTTAAAATTCTATAATTATATGAGATGTTATTTTACAAGGGTTACATGACCAATGTATCTATACGAATGTTTCATGTAATCACATGTTAATATTTTCCATACATAAACATCCTGCTGAGCAATATCTTTTCCGCCATTCGCTCTTCCGTCCCAACCTACATTTAGATCTTCTGTTTCAAATATGAGGTTACCCCAGCGGTCAAATATTATCATCTTGAAACATTCAGGATTAATCATAAAACCTGTAGGGAAAAAAGTTTCATTCTTACCATCTCCGTTCGGACTAAAGGCATTTGGCACATAGAAAGTATAATCCCCATGTATGATTACATAATCGGTAGCGGTATCCTTACATCCATATTGGTTTGTTACTATCAACTGAATTTCATACCTACCCGTATCCTTATATGTGTGCGAAGGATTTTTCTTTGTAGATGAAGAATTGTAAGCGTCTCCTAAACTCCAATCCCACTGAACAACATCCGATGAACTTTTATCGGTAAAATTGATTGTTGGCGTAAGTATAGATGCTGATCTTGGATCGGCAGTGAAACCCGCTGTTGGTATCGGATACACTTTAACTGATTTAGTCCTGGTAAGTGAAGTAGAACATCCATTGGTATCAGTTACCGTCAATTTAATATTATATGTACCCGGCTTCCGGAATAGATACGTCGGAGCACAGTCATTTGAAGTACTTCCATCGCCAAAATCCCAACTGCAACTTTGCGTTACCCCGCCCGTAGTCGTATTATTAAATGAAACTGATAAAGGCGCGCAACCGGATGTGCTATCCGGAGTAAAGCTGGGTGTAAGAACCGGATTTACTCCAATCAGGGTAACAACATCAGTTGCAGGAGGTGTTCCGCATCCATCTGTAACCACCACGGTATATGTCTGACTTCCCGATGGAGTTACGTTTAATGTTGCTCCTATAGTATTCGAAGGCAGCCATGTATAAGTATAATTTCCATCTCCTCCTGCGGCAGTTGCTATAGCGGTAGTTGACCCTCCCGAACAAACCTTTTGATTAAGGCCAGCGTCTACCTGCAAAGGCGGGTTAACATTTACGGCAACTGTTGATGAAGAAGTACATCCCTTTGAATCAATTACTGTAACAGTATATGTTGTTGCAACTGTTGGATTAATATTTATGCTTGCTCCGGATTGAGACCCGGGCATCCATGTATAGTTATATGAAGCAGTTCCGCCATTAGCTGTTGCAGTCAATGTTGCGCTTTGTCCTATACATATTTTGCCTGGACCGGTAGCAGATAATGTAAGTGGTGGTGGTTCAGTTATAGTTACATTAGACACAGCGGTGCATCCTTTTGCGTCAACAGCATTAACAGTATAATTACCAGCAGGTAATCCGGAAGCTGCAACACCCGAACCGCCTACAGGCGACCATGCATATGATATAGGGGCTGTTCCACCGCCTACTGTTGCAATAGCTGAACCATCATTTCCCCCGGCACAACTTACATTGGCGGTAACCGATGCGGCCAATGCTACCGGTGGGCTATTGCCAACTATAGCGGTTGTGGTTTGGGTACACCCCTTTGAGTCTGTAACGGTTACTGTATAGGTATTGGCTCCAAGACCTCCTGCGGTCGGACCATTTCCTCCGGTCGGTGCCCAGTTAAATGAATATCCGGGAGTACCACCTGAAGCTATTATACTTGCTGATCCGTTATTCAGCCCACAGGTGCCATCTACAGGACTTATCGATGCAACAATAGCCGGAGGGGTTGTAATCGAAGCGGATGATACAACAGTACATCCGTTTACATCGGTTACTGTTACCGTATAAACTCCTCCTCCCAAACCTGTTACTGTTGGTGATGCAGCTCCTCCGGGCATCCAGTTATAAGTATAGCCGGGGCTTCCACCTGCCGCTGTAACACTTGTACTTCCGTTGCCCGGACAGAGAGGGCTTACTGAGTTGGCTACCGCTGTCAATACTGGTGGCTCTGTGATGACCACTGTAGTAACCTGCTGACAATTATTTGCATCAGTAACCTGTACCGTATATGTTCCGGCAATAAGCGAGGTAGGATTTGTTCCTGTACCACCTGTCGGAGTCCAGTTAATAGTGTAAGCGGGGGTACCACCCGCAACTGTTATGGAGGCTGAACCATTATTACCACCAAAACATAAAATGTTTGTTACCGATTGAACTGTAACTGTAGCACCGCCTATGCTATTAACAACAGCAGTTGTAGTTGCCGTACAATTATTGGCGTCAGATGCTGTAACAGTATACGTACCGTTACTTAATCCGGTAAAGGTAGCTGTGGTACCATTACCCGGAGTCCAGGTAAATTTAAATGAACCCGTACCTCCTGTTGTTGTAACGGAAGCACTACCATTGCTCGATCCACAGAGTGCAGGAGCAGTAGTTGTAGCAAGCGTAATTGGAATAGGCTGACCTACCGTTGCCGTAGCTGTTTGAGTGCATCCATTTGAATCAGTACTTGTTACCGTGTATGTCCCGGGGGCTAAGTTAACGGCAGTTGCAGTTGTCTGTACGGGACTTGTACTCCAGGAATAAGCGTATGGAGCAGTACCCGCAGATCCCGTAGCTGTTGCCGTACCATCTGTCTGACCAATACATTTTACATCCGTTTTAGTTGTAGTTAAAACAGTTACCGGGTGAATTGTAACCGCAGTAGTGGTGGCACTTGTTGTTCCTGTTGCATCTGTAAGTGTAAGCGTATAGGTAGAGTTCACCGTCGGACAAACATTAGCAGTAGGAGCTGTTGCACCGGTGCTCCACAAATAGGTATATGGTGCGGTGCCTCCTGAAGGAGTAGAACTGATAACAGCACAACTCCCTAAACATACCGCACTTCCAGTTGCCTTGACAGTCGGTCCGCATGGAGCGATGGAAGTAATGGTTATTACTTTACTTGTTGTTGCAGGCGGGCAACTCACTGTTGCTGTAACAGTATATGTTCCTGTACTTTTATAAACATGTTCAATAGTATCGCCTGTTCCGGTAGATCCATCTCCAAAACTCCAGGTCAAAGGTTCTTTTCCCCAACATGTATCCTGGCGGATGCCAATAAAAGTTGGTGTAGAAAGACATGTAGGTTTTGTAATAATATTAAGTGTAAGATCAACTTTGGGAGTTAAGCGGAAAAAGAAAGGAGCAGAATATTTCGTCCAACGCAAATCTGTTTCCTGGAAAACACCTGGGGTGGTAATATAGTTGTATCCAGTTACATGGTGACCTACTGTACCTCCGCTTACAACACCAAGAACACAACAATTAACCTCCACCAGGTCCATTGCGGTGCGAAGCTGCCAAGTTGCAGCAGAAAACTTCATGCCTGTATATAAAAGCTTGCCATTAGGACTAAATTTAGCTACGAAATCATTTCCACCAGGAGGAGAGGCAGCAGTTCCTGCATTAATAGTTTCATAAAAACTACATGCAGTAAGCGGAAACGCCCCACCCGTAGTTTGACTTTTGTTAGGAATACCAGTAAAACCATTGGCAAATGCCTGATCTTTGCAATTCACCACTACATCGTAACCACAATCTTTCTGAGTACCGCCGAGATAAGTAGAGTAAATCAAACCTGAGCCACTGGCATTAAATTTAGTAAGGAATGCATCACTTGGACCATTTATTGAAGCCTGGAAAGGATTAAGCGTAGGTAAATTAGTGGATAATGTTCCTCCGCAGAGATACGCTTCTCCTGCAGTATTGACATCTATTCCATAACCCACATCATTTAGTGTTCCGCCAAAATAAGTAGAGTAAACCAATGCTCCAGCGGGTGTCATTTTAAATACAAACGCATCGTTAGCAGTTCCATTAAGGGCTGCCTGATAAGCACCTAATGTTGGAAAGTTAACTGAATTCGTTGTTCCGCTCGCGTAAGCATTGTCAGACAGATCAGTTGAAAGCCGCCATACAGTATCATTTTTAGTTCCTCCAATATATGTTGAGTAAATCAATGCGCTACCTGCCGGGTTTAAAGTTGCTATGAACCCATCAATACCGCCCTTGAGGGCTGGCTGAAAACATCCGGGAGTAGTTGGGAATCCGGCACCGGTGTATCCACCAACAACAACATTTCCTGATGGCAGTACTTCAATACCCCTGCCTCCCGAATTATTTCCCAAGAAAGTAGAGTAAACTAAAGCTGTACCTGTTGGATTGATCTTCAATGCAAATGCCGCGGTTGTACCTGTAAAAGTGGTTTGAAAAGCACCCGGAGTTGTGGGAAATGTATTTCTGTCTGTAAGACCAGTAACATAAACATTGCCTCCCCCTCCTTCATTGTCAATGTCAATACCCCAACCACTTTCTCCATCTGTTTGAGCTGCTGAACCGCCATTTGTGGTGCCAATATAAGTGGCCCAAACCAAAGCTGTTGCGGCAACGTTCAATTTAAGTACAATCACGTCTGCCTGGCCCGCTACATTCTTTTGATATGTTCCAACATTGGTTGGATAACTATCCTGACACCAGCCAACAGCATAAGTAAATCCAAGGTTGTCGCATTCCAGATCATATATCTCACATTTGTTTTCGTGTCCCATAAACCCCGGTTGGCCAGGTATTAATGAAGACGGACCGGCAAATGTAGCCCATTGAAGTATAACAGGATCAATCACCAATTCGTTTGAAGGATCGTAAATCCCGCATACCTCAAAGCTATAAGTGTTCCTGTCAATCAATTTATACTTTACCGACACTTCCTTCTTTTCACCATTGATCACCTGGTAGGATGATGGTATGTATTCCCTTAATGCTCCCCACGCGTTATTAACCACCAGCACACCCTTTTTGTCAACCGATAAATTTTTTATCCCATCGAAGCGAACACGAATGTCGTTTACATCAGCACCCGGTTTTAAGATAAAATCTGTTTCCAGCTGGTCAGGTGAGGATGGGTTACCGTAATATTTAACATTAATATTGTCGTACACATTAAGGTAATTAAGCTCACTGCAATTGGGAATATTCGAATGTGTTCTGCTGGTCCCTTCACCGACACCGATTATGTAGCTGACCACTTCCTCCGTTGAGCCTTCACCAATAATTTCAGCATTCTTATTCATCCCTTCAAAGACCTGGTTCCATACCAATTGTTCTTCCCCTCCATTTTTAGCATCCCTGCTGAAACCGTAACTCAAACCATTTTTCAGATAGGAAATATTCATTCCAAGTACGCGACCTTTATAAAAAACATCATTCTGCCATTGCCCGACGTTCTTTGTAAATGAAACAGGGGCCTTAGCAAAGCTCTCTGATATTTTTCTTTTTATCTGATCTGAATTTGCGGGAACAGCATTGTTGTTACGAGTTTTTGCTTCCGTATTTCGGGTAATACCAGCCACAGCAGTTGGTAAAACAACAGGGGCAACGGCTGATAACCTGGAATTAACAATTCCGGGACTTTGCATCTCCGGTCTTACATCATTTCTATTTTTTTGGTGGTTTACCCAAACGCTGCCAGCAGTCAGAAGCATTACAAATAAGGCAGCAAAAACAAAAGTGATTTTTCCCCTCGAAGGGCCTTTTGCACTTTGAGTTTTTACAATGTTGGCATGTAGTTTTGTATTCATGTTGCAACCTTTGTTTGAAATACTAATTATCTAAAGTTTTAATACAGAGTCTACCTGAGTATTATCGTTTTTTATTCCTACTTATTGATTTTTCTTTTCATTAAAATAACCCTCGTTATTCAAATATAAGGTTTGAGATACCCGAATAAAAACCTCATTGTTTTGAAAATTTAAATTCATATTGTCTATTATTCTATTCATCAGAACACATAGATTATCATGAGCAAAATGGGAAAATCCAAAAACCATTAAAATTGATGATTTAAGAGGTGTTTGATGGGTCCGACAGGTTAATATAAGCGAAAAACTCAGGGGGTAAGGAATAAATAGTTTTTCAAAATTGATTTTCAACCCATGAAGTTTAAAGTTTTGCACAATATATTATTCATATTTGCTTAGTTTTTATCTATGAATTTTCTTGCACACAGTTTCCTTTCCGGGCCGTCAGAGGACCTTCTGATTGGCAATTTTATTGCGGATGCTGTAAAAGGCAGTACGATAAATGAATTTAAAAATTCTATAAAAAACGGAATATTGTTACACCGGAGCATTGACAGGTTTACCGATAGTCATCCGATTGTTCATAAGAGTATCCAAAGACTTCGTCCTCAATATCATAAGTACTCAGGCGTATTGGTGGACATATTTTACGACCACTTCCTGGCCAAAAACTGGCACCTCTACTCCAGCATTGAATTA
>JAEUTS010000268.1 GCA_016787005.1 Bacteroidia bacterium | reverse complement strand
GCCCAATTTACCAAGTATAGGAGATGAATTGATCGAATCCATGAACGCCACAAGTGTATCAATCATAGTATTACCAACGAGGAAAATATTTTCTTTCTTCTTTCCTTCTTTCAGTAAATTATCAATGCCACTTTGCTCCGTAACAAAAAAATAGTCGGCGAGATCATCTGTAAGAATCCGATTGATCTCTTCCGGCATCCCCCTGTCGAAACTGCGCAAACCGCTTTCCACATGCGCCAGTTTTATACCCATACGGTTCGCGGTTATCGCTGCTGCCATCGTTGAATTTACATCACCTACTACAAGCAACAAATCGGGCTTATATGAATTCAGCACCTCCTCCATCTTCGCCATGATCTCTCCAACCTGCGAAAGTGTTGTGGGGGCAGTGAGATGTATAAAGAAATCGGGATGTACATTCAGTTCATCAAAAAAAACGGTTGACATTTTTTCATTGGAATGCTGACCGGTATGAACAATTTTTATTTCAACAGAGGGGAAATCTGGCACAGCCAGTTTTTTAAACTGTGTGACCTTTATAATATTAGGGCGGGTACCAACAACGATGAGGACCTTTTTTTTCATTTTCAGGCCTTTGTGTCAGTGGTATTCATTTTCTTCCAATCCAAAAACAAAGCGCCTGCAACACTCAGCAGTAACAAGGCCGACATCGCAAACGATAACTTCTCGCCTGTTTTGTAAACAACAGGTTCAAACTTATATACAACAGTATGTTTGCCGGCAGGAATACGCATGGCCCTTAACACATAATTAGCTCTAACATGTGGTGTAAGCTGTCCATCCACGTAAGCATTCCAGCCATCTTTGTAATATATCTCTGAAAATACAGCCAACTGTTCAGCAGTACTGTTAGATTCGTAAGTCAACTCATTTGCTTTGTATGAAGTAAGCTTAATGCTGGCAGTCGAATCATATTTATGCTGAAACCCTTGCAGCTCAGGTTTAAATACTTCATCAACAACAGCGGTTGCACGCGGATTAAAATTACTTAAGGCTGTTATTTCCGAATCGGCATTCGGAACATACTTAATACTATTTACAAACCACGCATTGCCCATTGCGTAGCGGTTTTGAACAGGAACAATATTTTTAATATTTCCCTGGTTATCAGGAATAGGTAAAATAAAATATTTTGTGTTCAGCATATTCAGCACCGGCTGGCGAACAAATACTGTTCGCAATAAAGAATCAGTAGGTCCACTGTGCCAAACCTGTTTGATCTCAGCTATACTCCTGTCAATCTGGAAATCGACCAGCTCCTGGTAACGTTTTAGTTTAGCGCCATGATAACCGCCAATGGATTTATGCCAGTAAGATGTACTCGCATCATTGAACGTATTCACATATAAATTCAAAACACGGAAATCAGGATCTTTATCTTCCAATATTTTTGCATCGGCTTGTGTCTGCTGGAATGGTGTTGACACTTCCGCAGCCGATACAAAATTATCGTTATTCACATATCGCTTATCAACACTCCACATATCCGCTAATATGAAAAATGTAACTGTAATTACAATGTAAACGCGTTCAATTTTCGACTTGAAATACAACCAGATAACACCGGCGGCTAAAATGATCAGGAAGAATGTACGGATGGCATCGGCTTTGAAAATAGCTTTACGAGCTGTTTCCAGGTTATCTAAAAACGACTGTGCTATTTCAGGAGAATTACCTCCTTTGGTTATCTGATCATATACCTCATTAGACTCGCCTGTTTTGAAAAAATCAGTCAAAACACCAGGAACAAGATAGTACATAAGGGCCAGGCCAGCAGTAAGCCCAAGCGAAACATACAATGCCACCTTTACCGTTGAAGGTTTAGAAAGAAACGGGAGTTTCAATTTCTCCTCCAATCCCTGCCTGGTCTTTATTAATTTATCCAGGGCCAATACAGCAAGCAATGGGATCGCAAACTCGGCAATAACTAATATCATCGATACAGCCCTGAATTTATTATAACCGGGGAAATGATCCAAAAACAATTCGCTAAACCACATGAAATTTTTACCCCATGCAAGCATAATTGATAACAATGTCGCCACAACCAGCGCTTGTTTAAGCGAACCTTCAACTATAAATAAACCCAAAACAAAAAGAAAAACAACAATGGCACCTGTATACACAGGACCGGAAGTAAAAGGCTGATCACCCCAATACTGATCGGATTTACCAATATATTCTTTGAACTGACCATCCACATCTTTTAATGCCTGTTTGTTTGAATTACCTATTGCTCCCGAACCTCCGCCTTTAAAATCAGGAATCAACAAACTCATGGTCTCACCTTTTCCATAACTCCATTGTGTGGCATAATCTTTATCGAGTCCGCTTGTTTTATTCTCTTTATTAAATGTCAGATCCGATTTACCGCGCGTTGAATATTTCCCATACTGGTATGTGGCCAGTAAATTACCGGCATTGGTACCCACGGCAAGCAAGCCCGCTATAGCCAATACCCCAACTGATTTGGCGTAACCTTTCAGTTCCTTTGCCTTTATTGCATTGATCAATTCTGTAATTCCGTAAATGATCAGAAACAATAACAGGTAATAAGTTATCTGCGGGTGATTCGCGTAAAGATCAAGTGCCAGGAAAAGGGCTGTAAGTGCCCCACCTAACAAATACCTGCCGCGAAATGCAAGTATTGCACCTGCCACAGTGGGCGCCATATAAGCAATGGCATGTGCTTTTGAATTATGTCCCGCTTCTATGATTATAAAGAAATAAGAGGAGAACGCGAAAGCGATAGCACCAAGTATTCCCAGCCAGGGATCAACCCGCAAAACTAATAACAACAGATAAAAGCCAAGCATATACAAAAACACGAGGTTGACTGGGTGAGGTAAACCCAATTTAAAAATCTTGTCGGCATACTGAATTAAATTAGAAGGATGCAGAACAGATATTTGAAAAGCGGGCATACCGCCAAACATAGAGTTGGTCCAAAGCGGTTCTTCATTATACTGTTTCCTGAAATCAGCGATCTCTTTCGACATGCCTGTGTAATTAACAATATCACCCTGTTTTATCTTTTTGCCATCAAATACCGGTTTAAAATAAACGCAGGCGAGTAGTATAAATACTGCAATGGCAATAATATGGGGCAAAAAGTTTTTGAAGTTTATATTTTTCATATCATAGAATTA
>JAEUTS010000257.1 GCA_016787005.1 Bacteroidia bacterium | reverse complement strand
GGAGGCAGAAGTATTGATAAGGCTCCAGCGCAGATAATTTTTCCAATCATCTGGTGATACCGATTTCACAAGTTTATTTACCTGTGCCATGAACTCAGGCTGCGAAACAATTATGTTTTTAATTTTTGAATCAACGCCTATTGTCCGGAAATAGGTATTCCAATCGAAATTGCTAAATGCTTCAGTAAATTCCTTGAATGTTTTTTTATTGTACTGAGCTTCAATATTGCGAAGCTGAACGCGTGTCATACACTTTTGTGCCAGTTCTTTCTCAAGGCCAAATACCTTAGATGCGATCAAAGCGGCATGTTCGTCGGTTTCGCCGGCGAGCCTGAACATGTTGGTCACATATGTAATATACTTTTTCCTGATCTCTTCCATTGATGGGTCAGGATTCAGGTAGTAATCCATGTCAGGTAGCCCAAGACCATCCTGGTTGATTGAAGCAATGTTTTCAGTACTTATTTTGGGGTCGGCATCGACACTAAAATTAAACACCGATTTAACACCTATCTTATGGTGATGAGCGACCAGCCTGGCAATGTCCTCCATGTTTTTTATTTCGGAAATTGCTTTAAGTTCATCATTCAAAGGGGCAATACCTTCTTTTTCTGACTTAATGGAGTCCATTGCAGTGTTATAAAAGTCGCCTACCTTTTGTTTTACACTTCCCGGTTCACTCTTTCCTTTTGCAGCTTCTTCAAGCAACATATGCAGATTAGCAAAATTGTTATCACGAATAACATTAAAACTGCTCCAGCTACTTTCGTTGGCAGGGATAGGATTGTTTTTTAACCAGTTGCCGTTTACATATTGAAAAAAGTTATCGCCCGGGGCCACGGTAGTATCAAAGTTGGAGAGATCTATTGAATTGTTTGCGGCTAAAACAGTTGTGTTTTGTTCATCTCTGTTTGAGCAGCCGGCTGCAAGGATCGTTCCAATGGATATAACTAAAATAGAATTCTTCATTTGAATAGTTTTATTAAATAATTAAAATTGAGGCGTGAAATTAAGGTATTTATCGGAGCTTAACAATAATAGAAATGTTGAATGGTAATACACCTTTGCAAATGGTAAAATTAGAGCTGTACAATGATTTCATCGTCAATATATACAAGATATAGCTCTATACCTGTATATCCCATTTGCGAAAGTAGTTCTGCGTATTTTTTTATTTGTTTGATGTGCTTATCCTGCTTTATCCCGGTTTTATAATCTATCAATACAGTTGAGCCGCTATTTATAACCACCCGGTCAGGCCTATAGGTTTCACCTGTAGGTAAAATAATCTCAGCTTCAGTTTTAATTATGTGGCCCGCTGTGTAAAGCGGTCTTAATTGAGGATGTTCTATGATATTATTTAGTTTCTGAAATAATATGTTTTTTTCCTGCAGGTCGATAACTCCTTCGTTTAAATATTGGGTAAGGGTAGGGGGGAGGTCTTCTGCTGATTTGACTTTTGCAAGGATTGAATGAACAATTAGTCCGAAATCTTTTTTACTTGTTACATCATCTGTATTCCATACTTCCGGTGCATTAGCCCGCATTTTTAAGATGCGGCGCCAGTCTGAGGATATAAAATCGGTTTGTTTAACAACCTTCTTACTTTTGGTGTTTTTGTGAGAATGCGTAACTCTATTGCCGAACTCATAATTTTGTATAGTATCATTCCACAACTGCAGGGATCGCAGGTAAAAGCAAAGTATATCGCATACATTCCCTATGTTATCAGGTGTTTTCGACGGCTCGCCCGTTATAATGTACAGGCGTTCTTCCGGTCTTGTAAATGCAACATAAAGCAGGTTGATGTTATCAAGCAGCGACCTGTTTTTTTCTTCTTCGTATAGATTTGCGTAAGCTGTTTTTTGAAGTTCTTTGGTAGCCGGTAATAATGCCGACTCCAGTTGAGGAACTTCATTGTGCTTCAGGTCGACCCAAAGATTTTTTTTGCCGTCCGAAACCTTCCAGTTTGCAAATGGCAGAATGACAGCCGGAAACTCAAGTCCCTTTGAACGATGAATGGTCATAATGTTTACCGCGTCAGTGCCCTCGGGCACATTCATTGACGCGTTTTCTTTACGTGTTTCCCACCATTCAATAAAGCCGGGTAAGCTGTTGTTGTTTTTTATTGTATAACCCAGAACCTCATCCATGAAAAACCGGACGAATGAATCGGCGCTTGCAGCAAGTTTAAAGATACTTACCACTCGTTCTGCTAATTCATACAAAGGCAATCTGATCAAAGCCTGCCGGTTAAATTCAAATCCATTTTGTGTTAATAAAACATCAAATTCCCTTGCATGTTTGTTTTTAATAAGTTCTATCAGCGTATGCAGATCATTTTTAATCAGGCCGCTTTCTGTGAGATGCTGTAAAATATCAACACGCGTAATATCGTTATATGGCTGGTTAAGATATCTGAAAAGAGATCCTATGAACCGTACTTTTTTCGAATTTTTAAGCAGCAATGAATCTGCCGATAGCACACCAATGCCTTTCGCTGTAAGGTGTTCTGCGATAGCATTACCCGTTTTGTTAGTGCGGCATAAAACAGCAATGTCACTGAGTTTAAATTTATCTTTTTGAAGATTAGTAATGGTGTTGTAAATCTGTTCAAGCGTTTCTTGTTCGGTTTGGTCTCCTTCTTCCTTTACAAAATTTATGGAAACGTATCCACCTGTATTCTCCGGATTACTTTGCTGCTCGTGATCCTTATAAATAGTGCCATGTAAGCCGCTTAGTTTACCTGACAGTACGGAGAATATCGAATTATTGAAATCAATAATCTCTTTTTTACTTCTGTAATTTTTGTTGAGCTCTTTTTCGTTATAGTTACGTTTCAGCGTTTGTTCCCGCTCAAGGATAAATTCATTTTTTTCTTTTATGAATACGGATGGCAATTGGGCGAACTGCTCTACTTCTCCGCCACGCCATCGATAAATGGCTTGTTTTCCATCTCCGACAAGCATACTCAGGTGTCCTTCCGAAAGCGCGTTCTCAATAAGCGGCAGCAGGTTTTGCCATTGCAGAACTGATGTATCCTGAAACTCATCAACCAGGTAATGATTATATTTTTCGCCAATACGTTCATAAATAAAAGGAACAGGCTGGTTCAGAACTATGTTCGAAATTATCTTATTGAATTCCGAAATGTGAAGTATGTTGTTTTGTTTTTTTATTTCTAACAGTAATTTTTCTATCTCATTTAAAACAGCGAGTGAATAAATATTTTTATTAATGAGTTTAAGCAGGCAATAAAGTGATTGTTGTTTTTCAACAATATTCCGGATGAAATGGAATGATTCAGATAGTTTGCTTTTGATGTTTTCTATTTTGCTTTTATCTTCCGGGGATGTCTTCCCGGAGAACCATTTGTTTTCCCGGATAGTTTTTACAACATAGGAGTTTGGCTCAAGTTTGTCGAAATTGCCAACGCAGATATTCTCGAAGAATTTACTGATACCATTCTTTCCCTGGTAAAAGGAACTGTGCTCAAGCCCTTGTTTCAGTATTGATTCATAAGCTTCATCCGCTGCCATTTTTAAAGTGTTCTCAAATTTTTTAATGGTTTCATTAAGACCTTTTCTGATAGAAAGAAAATCGGCGGTTTTTATTTTTTTTAACTTTTCAAGATGGACGATGCCTTCTTCGGTGAGCAGATTTTTAGAAAAATCAAAGAGGTCCCGTTCTATATGCCAGCTTTTTTCATCCTCGGTTTTTGTCTCTGTAAATTCAACCAACGCGCGGGTTAGTTCTTCATCATTGCCGGCTTTTGAGATAAGCAGGTCGATCACTTCCAGTAATAATTTATCATCATCCATCTCAATTTCAAAGTTGACAGGCAGTTGAAGATCGTAGGCAAAAGTGCGGACGATCCTGTGTACAAAGCTGTCAATGGTACCTATGGCGAAATCGGAATAGTTATGAAGTATAGTATGTAAAATACGTTGTGCCCGGTTCTGTATTTTGTCTTGATCAAGACCGGTCTCTTTACAAAGTATTTCAAGTAAAGTGGTGTTGTTTTCTTCAGGATGAGAAAGTTCTTTGAGCGATCGGGTAATACGCTCCTTCATTTCAGCAGCGGCCTTGTTGGTGAATGTAATGGCAAGTATGTGTTTGTATTTTTGAGGAGGGTTTTGATCGTCAGTCAGGGCGAGTTTAAGGTACTCTTTTACAAGGGTGAATGTTTTTCCTGATCCGGCGGATGATTTGTATACGGTGAAGTTCATTAAACACCGTCAATAAGGTAAGTTTTTGTTAAACACATCTTTCTTATCAACGCAATATAATTTCGCGTCAAGAATGGTATGGATAATGAGATTATGAATGATCTCAACAAAACCATAAGAGCAGGAGGGGACATAAAAATTAAGATTGCCCATTTTCCGTAAAGGGTTTTCTTTTGCGAAACCTGAAAATGTAATTATAGTGCAACCGGATCTGCCCGCCTGTTCAGCAGCATTCAAAATATTTTTTGAGTTTCCGGAACTGCTGATGCAAAATACGATATCACCTTTGTCCGCGAATGTTTCAATCGGTTTTGAAAACACTTCAGCGTAACTAAGGTCGTTGGCAATGCAGGTCAATAATGACGAATCGTTGAAGGCTGTTGCTCTCACACCTCCGTTTTTCCAATAGTCGACCGACATATGGCTGGCTATTCCCGCGCTGCCACCATTTCCAACCATCATCACCTTTTTGTTCAGTTTCTGCGCCTGTTTAATGAGTTCAACAGCCTGGATCATGGCTTCGCTGAAAGAAATGGTTTTGTTATTTACAGAAACGTCAACCGCATCCAGTGCTTGCCTGAATGAGTTGAGGTAATTGGTTGTGAATTGAGAAATATCCATTTATTTTAAAAAATGAGAGATGAATTTGATCAGATCTTTTTTGTACACAGGATGTTCATTGCCAATAATTTCAACAGCTAGTGCGCCCA
>JAEUTS010000250.1 GCA_016787005.1 Bacteroidia bacterium | reverse complement strand
ATTTACTTTCCTTTCTTCGCATCTTCAATGAGTTTTTCATTCATCTTAACATACTCATCACTTTTCGCTTCTTTGGCCAGTGCCATTGATTGTTCGGCTGTGGCAATGGCGCCTTTGTAGTCTTTCAGTTTTAACTGGATCTTGGCTTTAAGGTGTACAACATAATACGCTTTAGGGTTTTGTTCAATGGCTTTGTTGCTCCATTCAAGCGCCTTGTTCAGGTCTTTGCCGTTATCGTAATAATAGCCGGCAGCCGAAAAATAGGGGCGGGTGTCGTTTGCAAGGGCTGTTTCAATATTTTTCATGATCACACTATCAATTGCCGCAGTTACATTAAAGGCGATCCTCGTTTTTTCCCAGGCAAGTTCAATGTTGGCACTTGTAGTTGTAATATCTGTTACATTGATCGTAAATGTTTCAATTTTGTCGGCAAGCACAGTTGGCTTTACTTTAAAGCGAACAAGGTCTTCTTCCTGTTTGTAATTAGCCGTACCCGCCTGCTTGGCGTTTTTATTTACAATAATAGTCCATTCCGTCTGGCCGGGAATGGTAAAAAGCGAATAGGTTCCTGCAGGTACATCATTACCTTCCACTTTTACTTTATCGCTGAACGTAAGTTTTGTACAGGCATTCGCGCCGGTTCTCCAGATCTTATCGAAAGGCACTACCTCGCCGTACACCACACGTCCCCTCGCACTCGGGCGTGAATATTCGATCCCGATTTCGCCCAATGCAAAATTTTGTTTTAATGTTTGAGTGGGACTAAGTACAGGTGTTTTTAATTGTTGAGCGCATATTGAAAATGAAACGAATGTGAATACGGCAAATACAATTGTTTTAAGGTTGTTGATTTTCATAGATATTTATTTTTAGATGAAAGGTTTTGCAATGAATTGAACAGGTGACAAAAATAGTATTATTTACGGCACAGGAACTGCTTTAGATTTTATTTATGTTGCCTTTATCTTTAATCGGTAGCTGAACCCTGGTTTAATTTAATCCTTGAAACAATTATTTCGCATGGAGAGCTTGCGTTCAACTCAATTTGTTCAAGTGTTTCGGTAGTAAACAGCACAAAGTCGCTTTCATTCAAAATTAAATTTTCAGGTCCTGCTTTTACATTCATAGAGCCGGCGAATAAATAAATACCGGTATAATTAAAATTTTTACCGGGCAAAATACTTTTTGAAACAGCAGCAGGCAATAGATGTGATTCAATTTGGCCTGTTGTTTCCCCCCTTGTCATTAAGTTAAAATCGGTCACCTTGCCTTTCGCTTTGGTTGGCCATTCTCCGTCAAATACATCAATATCAAACCTGTTGAGCTGTTTCTGGTAACGGCCGATATGATCAATATTCAGCATACCTTTTAATATCATCAAATGCCTTGTAACGCCAGGCATAAAGGTGAATGTTGATTCGGGCACTTCGACTGTGGCGTAGCTGATACGGAAATCAAAATTAAATTTTGTGTACTCTGCGCCTTCGGGGAAAATAAATAGTTGTGTAGTGGTGCCGCCAGCCCATGTTACGGTTGTTAATTGGTTTTTTTTAACATGAATGAATTTGGCCATCACTGAGCGAATTACAAGCCCGGCAATATTTATTTAGCCGGTTCAGTAATCTCCTTATTAAGTTGATAGGGTATGCGATAGCACAGGAATAATTCATGCGACCCGCTGCTGAATTGACCAATAGAGCCAAAATTGTAGTCGTACGAATAACCAAAAGAAAAATTATTTTTAGTGACGCCTATAAATACAATGGCAGATTCATTGAACGCTGAGGAGCCGGAGAATCTGTAAGACAAGCCGCCCCAGAATAATTTGTTGTAAGTCGCTTTTATATTCACATCAAACTGAACCGGAGCTCCGCTTTCAATGCATTTTACAAGCAATGACGGTGTGAGGATGTATTTTTCGCCTATGGCGCGATCAATGCCGGCTTGCAGCAGGTAATGTCTTTTTAATTGTTCCCTGAACAGGTCATCTCCGCTTCTGAGTTTGTTGCCTGCAACCTGCAAAACAGAAAGTCCGACATAATAATTCGTACTGTATAAGTAAAAACCTGTATTCAGATCGGCGGTGATGGTTTTATTGCTCATGCGGTTAAACGTATTGTCGTTTTGTTCATCAAGTGATATTTTATTTTTGTTCACCGAATGTTGAATGATCATTGGCGCTAACCCGAATGAAAACTTTAATTTTTCTGTAAGTTTTACCCTGTACGAATAAGAGAACTGTGCCGACATCATCCCGGTTGGACCAGCGGTATGATTAATGAGTGCCAGTCCTACACCGGCTTTCCCATTTACTCCTCCATGTACGCTGGCCAGTTGCGTGGTTGGAGCGTTACTGAAGTTGGTCCATTGGCTGCGGTGTGAAACAGAAACCGGCACAAAACTTTTTGTGCCGGCAATCGCGGGATTCAGGATGAAATCATTCTGAAGATACATGCTGAACCCGGGAAGTTCCTGCGCGCTGACAGCGGAGCAGATGAGGATTGATAATGTGACAATTAAATTTCGCATTTGAAAATGTTTTTTTACGTCCTGAATGATAATTCTAATAATAAGTATAACTCTTTGGCGAGCGTTAATGCTTGGATGTTTTTGCAGCATTTGGGTTTTAGCCACGAAAGCACGAAAGCTCCAAATTGGCCGGGCCTGAGCTATTATGAAATTTTTTTTGGAAGATGTCATTTTGATCTTATCTGTGTTATTACCTGATTACTGTTACCGGGCCTGTACGTTTTTGACTGCCATTGCCAAGATCAAGCACATAATAATAAGTGCCGGCTTCAACCTGCTGCCCGTTATATTTCCCGTCCCATGCAGTAGTATAGCCGCTTGAACTGAATATCAATGATCCCCACTGATTGAAAACCTCCACTTTACAATTCTTAAATTCACTCAATGCGCGTATGTTCCAAAGATCATTTACACCATCTCCATCCGGCGAAAAGCCCGACGGAATATTCAAACAAGCCGGATCTTCAATTTTTACCTCAACCTTTGTGCTGTCGGTGGCTGTATTGCCATATCGGTCGGTAATGGTAACCTTATATAACCCTTCTTCAAGGTCATTTATACTTGCAGTATTCTCCCCTGTACTCCAGCTGTAAGTATGTGGTGAACGTCCGCCTGTAACAGAAGCTGTAGCCGATCCCTGTTTTGCCGTAGGGCATGTATTACTACTTTGAGAAGTGATATTCATTGTAGTTAATATACTATCCTTATACAAAACACCGGTAACGGTAAAGCCGTTGCCTATTATTGATCCGGTGGCATCAATTTCAAGTACAGGTAATTTACTTCCTTTGGCCCACCATTTATATTCATAGCGGGGAGGTTGAGGTAAATTAAAACCAAAACCAAGTGTATCAAGGAATATTGAGTCAGTGATGTTGATGACGGTTTTAACCCGAATAGTGTTGAATGTGCCATAGGGCGTGGTAAGTTGTCCCCAGCCATCAACAGTATTAACCCGTTTTTGCCTTTTTCGGAAATAACCAACCCCCGCCACAGGATAGGAGAAGCCGGATAATGAAGAATCCTTATTGCCATAATTCATGGGAAATTTATAGACCACATCGGCAGGTGAAATAGGCATTGGTATAGCGATGCCGGTTGTGGTTATGCCATGAAATGGAATAGTTAACTGAGACGTTTGTTTTTTGTAAAACTTATAAGCATTGGTAGGAGCGGAGCCCAATAAAATAAAAGGGATGGGATCGGGGTTAGGATCGGGCCTGGCGTAAGTGGAAAGAAAGCCTACAAAGGGGTAGCCTGTACTTGCCGGAACGAGCATTTTTTCTACACGCTGTGAATCAGGAATAAGAAAGTCGTAGTTCCAGGTATAATTCGGGCCGGTCAGCGTTTCGTCGAAATTTATGAGTGATTGTTGTACGCTTAATCGTACGGTATCATTTACGGTTACCATGTCGGCATCTGTAATTGTAATTTGCGCTTCAAGAAGCGGGGCGGCGATAAGTAAAAATAAAACGGGCAGCGATCGGATGAAATTCATTCGTTGAGTTTTAATGATTCAAATATTCAAGTATAATAATTGAAATAATAGTTGTACTAATTTCTTTTAAATCTAAGAAAAATATCAGAGGCTTTTTAGGTTTTATCAAAATAATCCTTCTGAGGTATTTGAATGTAAGCGGGAGCGTATATGCGGTAATAATGCCCTGTATTTTAGACTGAATTACGGTGTTGTATAATTCACTATTGGGTTCTGAATTTTCGCAATTGGCTCCTGGATCTCCAGCATAACCATATATACTGACAGGCTTAACAACGATGCGAAGAAGCACCAAACAGAAACAAAATAGTTTTCATAAAACAGTTCGGTGATAGCCGCGGAAATTATGATTGTTACTCCAAGCACCCACATTCTTTTTATATGCGAGAAGAAGGATGGTGCAATTATGGAAATAATATAAAACACCGCTACTGCGTTCTGGAAGGTGGGTGGATAATTTCTTATGTATTCCACATGGTGCCCCGTTATTTGCGCCTGAACAGCATAATTTGAAAGACAGTATCCGAGGTACAAAGACACAAGTGCGCCCAATCCTGCCAGTATTTTTTGGATGTTTTTGCGTGTGCCCTTTTTTTCAAGGAATAATATGGACAAAGGAACGTAAAGAGGCCAAACGACCTGCGCTAAAATGAGAAAAATAATTGTTAATGTATGTGAAGTCGCGCTTTTATCCGGATCGGGCAAGGATAACCACAAAAAGCCTTCTGTTATTTGTTGCACGGCAAAAATCAATGGAATAACAGCAAAAGGAATTTGTGATTTATGTTACACTTTTCTGATTGCGGCAACGCCTATTGCCGACAAAACAATACCTCAGTATGACTAAAATGTTGTAATCGCGATTGGGTTATTCATGGTAGCGTAAAAATAGGATAATGTATAAGATTTTAATCAGATTTTTGACTTGACCAAAGGTGCCACCTGTGACCCAATCAGCTCAATTGATTGTAACAGTTTTTCATGTGATAGTGACGCATTATCCATTTGGAAAGTGAATCGTGAAATGCCGCCGAGCGCTGTGCTGTGCCTCATTATCTTTTCAGCCACTCCTTTCGGACTGCCGACGAGCAAGGCGCCAAGTGGTCCGTTCTGTGCGGCAAAACGTTCATGGGTAACAGGAGGCCAGCCCCGCTCTTTCCCTATCCGTGTAAAAGTTTCGGCATAACCCGGATAGTAATCA
>JAEUTS010000203.1 GCA_016787005.1 Bacteroidia bacterium | reverse complement strand
CCAAGCAGCTCCAGGTCGATCACGTCCACACCGGGATTGGAGGGAGTCTCAACAAAGATCATTTTTGTATTCTTCTGAATAAGGCCTTCTATGCTTTCCGGTTTGTTCGCGTCAAAATAAGAATATGCAATTCCCCACTTTGGTAAATATTTAGTGATGATAGTATGTGTTGAACCGAAAATAGAACGACACACAAGCAAATGATCCCCACTTTTTAAAAATGTCATAAAACTGGCAAAAACAGCTCCCATGCCTGATGCGGTCGCATAGCCGGCTTCGGCACCTTCGAGCATAGCCATCTTTTCGGCAAACTCATCGGCGTTGGGGTTGGAAAAACGGCTGTAAATATTCGCGTCTGTTTCATCAGCAAAAGCGGCACGCATTTCTTCCGCTGAATCAAATGTAAAACTTGATGTCAGGTATAAGGGAACAGCATGTTCCTTATGTTGTGTTTGTTCAGCCTGCGTACGAATGGCTAATGTTTCAAAATGTTTGTTCATATTTTCTTTATTTAAAACAAAAGAGATTATACCGAATAAGATTATTATATGGAATTTTTAAAAATATATTTGGTGAAAATTTGGAGCTTTCGTGCTTTGGTGGCTAAAATCCAATTGCCACTAAAACACCAAAACACTAAAGCCCACCAAAAACTCTTATTCGATATAAACTCTAAAAAGCATTAAAACAATTGCCAGCAAAGCACCAAAGCCCACCAAACCTAAAGTTGGCAAGCAGAATTATTTTACAAATCGTTTGATGCCTGTTCCAATATTAACAACATTAAAATTGATCAAATATCCAAGTCGTTTCCCCGTCAACTTTAAATGACTTATCACTTGAGCATCCCAAACAGGATTTACCAAGTCAACCGCCTTTATTTCACAAATAATTTTATTCTCCACTAAAACATCTAACCTTAATCCTTCCTGAAAAGTCATCCCATCATAAACAATGGGAACATCAACTTGCCTTGTTACACTTAACCCCATTTTTACAAGTTCATGACAAAAACAAATTTCATACACCTTTTCTAATAACCCGGGGCCTAACGCCTTATGAACAAGATAGGCTGCATGAACAATTTTCTTTCCGACATCTTCAAGTTCCGGAGGAATCTGATCAAATTCCCTTTCGTGGAATTTAGTGCTTTCGTGCTTTAGTGGCATCTAAATATAATCAAGGTTGACTCTGAAAATCCAATATTAATTTACGCTTACCTCAAATGTAATTACTGCTCCCGCAGCTCTTAATGTAGCCGCAACCGAGCAATACTTCTCTATCGAAAGCTCAACAGCTCTCTGAGCTTTGTCCTTTTCAATTTTACCCTTCAGTTTAAAATGTGCATGAACGGTTTTCCATAATGATGGTTCCTTACCCTGCTCACGCTCTCCGTCAATGCTGATCTGAAAATCAGTTATTTCCTGTTTTTGCTTTTTCAATATCATTATCACATCAATAGCACTACAGGCACCCATAGCCATAACTATGCTTTGCATCGGACTCACTCCTTCATCATGCCCGCCGATCTTTGTTGATCCATCAAAGTGAATCGTTCTCCCGTTTTCGGCTTTCGCTTCCATATGGAAAGCATCGTCCAGCCTTCTTAATTCTATACGCATTATGCTGTTATTTTATGGTAAAGTTAATTGAAAATAGTTACCGTTATCAACTGTGGGTTGTCAGTCGTTTATGATTGACATACCAACTATAAGCCATCTCAAAAATAGTAATAATTGTGTGCCGGGTCGGGTTGAGCTCTGTCGAAACCTGTGGGAAAGCCTGCCAACTGACCAGCTGCATTGCCTTTATATATATAAATTCATTTTTGAGATGACTTGTACTTACATCTAACAAAAATCCCATTTAAATTGTAATTTTACAACCTTAGAATGAGCAAAAGACTGTATAGATACGATCGTCCCTTTACCCTTGAATCGGAAAAACAATTGCCCGGTCTTGAAATTGCATATCATACTTAT
>JAEUTS010000127.1 GCA_016787005.1 Bacteroidia bacterium | reverse complement strand
CCTGAAATATAAGATAATGTATTATCAAGTTCCGGCTGCGAGTAAACCCAAGCAGTGCAGAATAAGAAGAATAAACAAAAAAACGATATTCTTTTCCCGCTACGAACCAAAAGTGGTGTTTTGTTTTGGAGGGGTTGTTGTAGATGAACTGTTTCCCCCTGTACCTGCTGCAGTTCCGGCGGCAGAAGCCGTAGCTGTTGAAGACGTTTCCGACCCAGTTGTACCGGAACCGGATTGTGTCGCATTTTCTTCAGTTGGATTACCAAAGAATATTTTTTTGAAGAAATTGATCATAGTTAAAGATTGAATTTATAATTAGTTAGCCGGCAACTTAAACGCAGACTCACAAGGAGGTCAAATTTAGATAACGAAGTTTAATTATCCAAGTATAATCGGGTAACCGAAATCAAATAATAGTTTTTCTTAATCAGATTTCCTGATTTGATTAAATTTTTATCCGGTCTTGGATTGACAACAAATGTTTAAGATTGCAGGTTGTTATCTTATAATAGTCACATTTCCCTTCAGCCTCACATCCGTTTTTGTCTTCGTACAAGTAGCCTTCAGGTAATACACATAGGTACCTGCATCCAGCGGGTTTCCCTTTTTATTGCCATCCCATCCATGAGACTGATCAAATGCTTCAAATAGTAAATTTCCCCAGCGGTCATATATTGCCCAATAAATATTCGAAAGGCTATTCCCTTCAATATACAATACATCATTTTTTCCATCGTTATTCGGTGAAAATACATTCGCTACAAATACATCATTCTCATTACCTACACAGGGCGGATTAACAACTATAGTTAACATAGCCGTTGCTGTACATCCGTATTGATCCGTACCCAAAATAGTATAAGTGGTTGTAGTGCCCGGGGTCGCCACCGCACGAAAACAATCCGAACAGGATAAGCCTGTACTTGGTGTCCAAGTGTAGGTTGCTGCTCCTGACAGTGTTATTGTAACACCCTCGCCGGCAACAACAGTTAATTTGGGCGGCACATCATATGTTATCACAAAAGTTGTATCTCCTACTGTTGTGGAAGTAACAGCAGTACATCCCTTATTATCAGTAACTGTAACTGAATAGACCGCCGGAGGCAGATTGGTTATTGATTGTCCCGATAATGTATTGCTCCAAACGTAAGTATATACAGGTGTTCCGCCGTTCGCTACAGCCGTAACTGTACCATTATTTTTTCCGCATTCGGATGATGTGCCGGAAGCCGCAATAAGCAATGAATCCGGCTCGGTAAGCGTAATGGTTGAAATTACAACGCAATTCTTATTATCTGTTATGGTTACAGTGTACGTTCCAACAATCGCATCAATTATAAATGACTGCGTATTGGATGTAATGGCACTTACTCCCGTACTCCAACTGTATGTGTAAGGAACAGTCCCACCGCTTGCAGTAACTTCGGCCACGCCCTTTCCTCCCTTGCAGGGAATCGGTACCGGCGAAAAAGTAATTGCTGAAGGCGCGTTGGCATTGCTGACTGTAGCAGAGGCTGTATTAAAACATCCGTTCGCGTCAGTTACCGTAACAGTGTAAATAGCTACAGCCAAATTATTCGCGGTATCGGTTGCCTGGCCATCACTCCATGTATAACTCAATGTTCCTGTACCGCCGGCTCCAACAGCAGTGGCAGTACCATTATTCTGGCCGCAGGCCGCAACGGTTGTTGATGTGGTTATTCCGATTGCAGCAGGTTCCGTAATAGTAACTGATGTTATCAATTGACAATTCTTGGAGTCGTTAACGGTTACCACATAAACACCGGCTTTAACATTACTGATAGCTGTTTGTGTGTTTCCGGTAATATCAGCGGCTCCGGTACTCCAGCTATAACTGTATGGAGCAGTTCCATTTGCAATGATCAATATGGCGGAACCATCAGAAGCCCCGTTACACTTAAGGTCTGTTGGTGTAACGGACGAGAGAACTGGTCCCCCTACATTGCTTACTGTTGCAATACCCGTGTTGGTGCATCCGTTAGCATCTGTTACTGTTACAGTATAACTTCCAGCATACAAGCTTCCGGCTGTGGCACTTGTTGAGCCTGTACTCCAGCTATATTTCAATGGCCCTGT
>JAEUTS010000092.1 GCA_016787005.1 Bacteroidia bacterium | reverse complement strand
GTCAATAGTTTTCCAACATCAGTAGGATAGTTTCCAAAATCTGGTGTTCCCTTATCTGTTCTGCAGGTGGTAAAAAAAAGACTACAACCAATTACAATTAAACTATGAAATACAGATGAGTCAACTATTCTAAACGCCTTCATCTTTTCTGTTTTAAATATAACCACAAACAAAACTCGTAAAACATACGATCATATCAAAACAAATACCATGTATGCTAAGGAATTAAAGGAGAAAACAGGTGCCCGGAGACCGGAATTACATTGCAGAACTATAAAATAACCCAAATGTTGAGTAAAATATACTGAACAGATCACTTCAATAGTGTAACATTACCAATGAACTGATGATCGTTTTTTTCAACTTTATCCTTGAACATCACTTTCCATACATATACATCGATCTGAGCAACTTCATCTCCGTTATTTGCTTTGCCATCCCAGGCTTCTCCCCATGTGCGTGTTTGCCATATCAGGTTACCCCAGCGGTCAAACACCATGAGCTTGTAGGTTGTTTCGTCTATATTATATCCTTTAGGGGTCCAGAGTTCATTTATACCATCTTTGTCTGGTGTAAAGGCATTTGGTACATAAAAACTAAATGCGGGTTTGATTTCAACACAGGAAGAAGTCGTATCTGTACAGCCAAATTGATTGGTAACCATTAAGGTTGTACAGAATAAGCCGGTGTCGGAATAGGTATACGAAGGATCTTTCTGCTTACTTGATGCGTTTACAATATCACCAAAGTTCCAAAGCCATGATATAGCCCCGGTAGAATGGTCGGTATAGTATATAGTTGGCGCTAAAATAGTGGTGATGGTTGGTTTTGCAGTAAATGAGGCTTTAGGTACCTCATAAACCCGGACGTAATTGCTTCGTGTAAGTGCAGAAGTACATCCCTTTGTACTTGTCACTTTTAAAATTACCCCATAGCTGCCGGGTGTATTGTAACAGTGTGACGGAGTTTTAAGTGAACTCGTATCTCCATCACCAAAAGTCCATTTATAAATTGAATCATTTGAACTTGTATTCGTAAAATTCACACATAAACTTCCACAACCGGAAGTATCAATTGTATTAAATGCCACATCAGGCAATTGATTGACAGTAATAGTTATGGTTGATTTTTCGGTACAACCGTTTGCATCAGCAACCAAAACGATGTAGGCCGTAGTTTGAACTGGGGAAACTGAAATAGTTGAATTTGTTTTCAGATTATTCCACTGATAGGTGTACAATGGAGTTCCACCAAGTACACCTGAGCTGATGGTCGAGATTTCATTTCTACAGATCACGTCACCGGTACTTGTTAAACTTACCTGTATTTTTGAAGGTTGGGTAATATTCACAACACTGCTCAGCGTGCAATTATTCCCATCTGTAATTGTCACAGTGTAAGTTCCGGCCGACAAATTATTAATTCGCTGACCCGCAGAATTATCACTCCAAAGATATGTATAAGGTAACGCTCCACCCGAAACGCTTACACTAGCTGTCCCGTTATTGCCCCCAAAACATGATACATCTGTATTACTTGTCATTGCCGCCGGCATATTTGCATTTACAATAACAGCAGCAGTGGTTTTCGAACATCCTTTAACATCTGTAATCGTCACAGTATATGTTCCGGCCAAAAGGGCGGTTGCAATTTTTGCAGATTGCCCGTTATCCCATAAATAGCTATATGGAGGGGTTGCGCCACTTGGAATTGCAGTAGCGGTTCCATTTGGTTTAGCACAGGTAGATTGAGTAAATGAAGTTGAAGCCATAAGGTCAGTAGGCTGAGTAACCGTTGCTGTTGTGGTTGTTGTACAACCATTCAGATCGGTTATTGTAACAGTATATATACCGGCTGAGAGACCGCTAAAACCCGAATTAGTTCCGTTGCCCGGCTGCCAGGAATAAGTATAAGTACCGGTTCCCCCGGCAGGAGTTGCCATCACTTGCCCATCATTTCCTCCGAAACATGAAGTTGAGCCTGGTGAACTTACAGAGGATAATACAAGCGGTTCTGTAATTGATACCGTGGCCAAAGAAATGCAACCATTGCTGTCAGTGACTGTACAAGTATAGGTACCCATACTTAAACCGGTTACACTCTGACTGGTTTGTCCACCCGGGTCGGACCAGGAATAGTTGTATGAAGGAGTTCCTCCGGAAGGAATTAATATTGCGGAGGCATCATTGCCTCCTGTACATTTCACATTACCAATTACTGATGTTGACAAAGAGATGACTGTAGGTTCAATTATTGTAACCGTTGCTATAGAGATACAACCATTGAAGTCAGTTACAGTTACATTATACGTTCCTGCCGACAGATTTGTTGCGGATAATGTTGTTTGTGCAAGCGGATCTGACCATAAATAAGTATAAGGAGAAGTGCCTCCCGTAACATTCACCACCGCACTTCCATTGCTCCCTCCTTTACAAGAAACATCTGACTTAGACGACAATGTAGTTGAAGGAGAGCCTGCATTAGTAACGATCACACTTGCTGTTTCTGTACATCCATTCGCGTCTGTAACTGTTAATGAATATACTGCCGCGAGAAGGTTTGCCATTGACGCGCTGGTTTGGGAATTATTCCATAGATAAGTGTATGGAAATATACCTCCGGTTATTGAAACAGATGCTGTTCCATTTGCAATGTTACATGTGGCCTGCGTAGATGTTGTCCCCGGCAAAATTTTTGCCGGTTGAGAAACTGTAACCACAGTTGTTGAAGTGCAACTATTTTGGTCTGTTACAGTAACAGTGTACATACCTGCGGAAATATTACTTTGACTTATGGATGTTCCATTACCAGGCTGCCAGTTGTATGAATACGAACCGGTTCCACCGGAAGGAAGCACAAAGGCCTGACCATTGCTGCTTCCAAAACAGGAAGCCGGAAATGACGCGCCATTTAAAGATAATACAAGCGGTTCTGTAACAGTAATATCGTGTGTGGATGTGCAGCCATTATTGTCAGTAACGGTGCAGGTATATATACCCGCGCTTAGGTTTACGGCAGTTTGAGATGTTTGCCCGCTTGCATCCGACCAACTAAATAAATAGGAAGGGATACCTCCTGATACAAGTATTTTTACCGAGCCATTATTTCCACCATTGCAATTAACATTATTAACAATAACTCCATTGAGAGAAAGAGCAAACGGCTCGGTAATTGTGACCGTAGTTTTCGAAACACAACCATTGGCATCTGTCGCGGTAACTGTATATGTGCCGGCTAAAAGAGCAGTTGCTATAGCCGTTGTTTGCCCGGCCTGATCAGACCAAAGATAAGTGTATGGAACAGTACCGCCGGTTACAGACACTGTTGATGCCCCAATATTTCCATTGAAACACAATTCATTTACCTGCGAGATCAGTGTAGCTGTTGGAGGGCCCGCATTTGGAACAATTGCCGATACGCTAAATGTACACCCTTTTACATCCGTGATTGTTACCGTATAAGTACCCGCTGAAAGCCCGGTGGCTGTTAATGACACCTGTGCCGCAGGCAAAGTACTCCACGAATAAGTATATGGGGCACTTCCGCCAATTGCATTGATAGACGCTGTACCATTCGCCGAATCACAGGTTGATTGTTTAAAAGTGGTAGCTCCGGTTAAAAGTACAGGCTCGGAAATATTTTGTGTGGACGTTGTAACGCATCCGTTCTTATCTGTTATAGTTACTGTGTATACCCCCAGAGCAAGACCGGTTGCAACTGAACCGCTTTGAGAATTATTCCACAGATAAGTATATGGCGAAGTCCCATCAACTCCGGAAACGGTTGCTGTACCATCGTTCCCCCCGTTGCAACTTACGTTAGTTCCCGACGTCGTGCCGGAAAGCACAACAGGTTCGCTTATTGTAATTGTTTTTATTGCTGAACAATTATTATTATCAGTGACGGTACAGGTATATATCCCGATCGACAGGTTAGTATTCAATGCGTTTAGAGTGCCATTGCTCCAGGAATAGGTATAAGGAATAATTCCTCCAGATGCCGTAATTGTTGCGGAGCCATCAGCCCCCCCCTTACAACTTACATCTGTGCGTAAAATGGATGAAGTAAGAATCGTTGGTTCGGTTATAGTACTTGTTTGTGTTATTGTACAACCATTAATATCAGTAACCGTAACTGTATATATACCTGCGGATAAACCGGTGGCATTCGCAGAAGTTTGCGCGGAAGCGGAAGTGCACCATAAATATGAATATGTGGATACTCCACCGGCTACAGTTACAGTTGTGCTTCCATTGTTACCATTATAACAAAGTGCATTTGCCACAACCACAGCTGTAGTAGTAAGTATAGGAGGTTCAGTTATAGAAACGGTAGATTGTATCGAACAATTTTTCGCATCAGTAACAGTAACTGTATATATGCCCTGTACCCTATTTGTCGCCGTTGCAGATGTTTGTCCGCCAGGAGCCGACCACAGATATTTATAAGGAGGTGTTCCGCCTATTGGATTTGCAGTAGCACTGCCATTAGTGCCTCCTGCACATGATACATTTGTATTTACAGACGCCGTTGTTTGCAACACCAAAGGTTCAGTAATTGCCACGGTGGACAAAGCGGAACAGCCGAAATTATCGGTAACAGTTACTGTATATGAACCAATTGTTAAACCAGAAGCAGTTGCAGATGTTTGTGCGCCCGGAGCAGACCACAAATAAGTATAAGGAGCGCTTGCTACCGAAGCAGTAACAGTTGTGGTACCATCATTACCGCCAAAGCAGGAAACATTGGTTTGAACAGTTGCCAGTGTCGGAAGCGGTTTTACCACAATAGTAATAAAAGCAGTATCGACCACGCCGCAACTTCCTGTAGAGTCAGTTACAAAAAGTGATGCTGTATAAGTGCCCGGAATAGTATAGGTATGTGAGGGTGAAGGCGTAAAAACTTTCGGGCTACCATCGCCAAAATCCCATATAAAATCCGATCCAAGACTGCCTCCGTTATTAAATGAAGTTGTAAACGGGGTACACCCCATCGATGGGCCAACACCCGCAACTGCGAGGGGTTTAACCTGCACATCCATCTTAACAACAGCATTGTTACAATTATTGCTTTTGTTAGTTTTAGACCATGCTGTCGCAGTTGTAGGAAATCCTTGTGTTTTGCCGCAACTCGCGCAAACAGATTCGTAAATAAATCCTCTTTGATCAAAACGACTTGTTCCCCCATCAACATGGTCGGTACGTCCACCGCTTTCTCCAAAAAAAGTTGCATATTGCAAAGCCTGAGCATTCGGACGGAGTACCATAAAGTAGAAATCACAATTGTCAGTTGTTTTTTGATACGCATTTGCTGTCACAGGCAGTCCGTTTGTACCTTTCGCAAACGGATGTCCGAAACTTGAACACCTTCCCCACCCTGAAAGATAAATACTTTGACAACTGTCGACCAGGAATGCTGTAGGCGATAGTTCAGGTGTAGGTGTTCCTGTACCAACAACGGTTGAAAAGACGGTCGAGTTGAGCTGTTTGTTGACCTTATGAATAAACTGTCCGCTATTGGGGTTAGAATAAACTCCGGCAGTCACAGGATAAGCCCCTTTGGTTTGACCATAAACATAAACATCGTTGTTTCCATCTATTTCAATAAGGTAAGATTGGTCATAAGCGGCCGTTCCAAGATAGGTTGAATACAATAATGTGGTCCCGGTATTACTGATGGCTGTGATATAGGCATCCGCAAGTCCTCCCTGAAATGAAGTATATAGCACCCCTGCAGTAACAGGGAAATCAGCGCTTGCAGTTCCACCTGTAACATAAGCATTATCAGCTGCATCTACTTTTATGCCGTATGCGGCATCATCGCCTGTACCGCCAAGGTAAGTACTCCAGTTCAATGCGGTAAGCGAGCTATTCATCTTAAATACACAGCCATCCTGAGTGCCGCCAAGTGTTGTATCAAATGCGCCTGCAGTTACAGGGAAATTTGTTGAGCGTGTAGAGCCGGCAACATAAACTTCACCATTGTTATCAAGAAGTATCTCACTCCTGCCATCATCGGTATAATTAAACTTCAGAGAACTATAGGTTGTCCACCCGATATTAATATTAACGCCATCATCTCCGGTTCCGCCGATAAATGTGGAGCTTAACAGGTTTCCACTGGTTCCGAATTTACCTACAATTATATCAAATCCACCATTATATGAAGTATCGAAAGCACCTGCAGTTACCGGAAAATTCGCAGATTTACTTCTGCCGGCAACATATAATTCATTATTGCTGTTCACAAAAAGACTGTGGGGTTGTTCATTGCTATTCCCTCCATAATAGGTTGAATACAAAATTGCAGATCCCGTAGGATTAAATTTAGTCAATGAAATATCGAATGGATAAGGGGCAACACCACCGCCGAAAACAGTACTGAAAGCTCCAACTGTTGTAGGATACCCGGTCGCCGCTACAATTCCTCCTGTGTAGATATTTCCGCCAAAATCATAGGTTGCGGTAAAGCCCCAATTGTCGCCGGTTGAACCTGTATATGTTGAAGCTATAAGTACAGGATCTATTATTAAAGCGAATCTCCTGTCGTATTCGCCGTTAATAGAAAAACCGATTGAACTACCTGCCTTTTTATAAGAGCATGGAATCTCAACTTTTACTCCATTTATTTCCTGGTAAACGTAAGGCTTTTGCTCCATTATAACACCTAAACTGGTCTGAACATAAAGGTGTCCATATTCTACATACAATTTATCCTGACCTTCATAATTCATACTGATATTTCCCGGATCTCCTCCCGGGTTTACAATAAAATCATATTTCAGATTTTGATCTGAATTATATACATGCATATCAATTTTTGGATATAAGTTTGAATAATGAACCTGGCCATACAACTTCACTTTCTCAGCCCACTTTTGAGGATCATTACCTATATAGTAATTTCTGTGAAAAGAGAATAACTCTTCTCCCTTAACAGACACATTCGGATTACTGTTCCTGAAATTTACTTTATATGAATGGTAGTGAACTGTAATAGTATCTTCCATGTCCCGCTTAAAATCATGGAAGTCCACATTCTCAGTAAGTAAATAGGTAAATGTATTTTTTTCGAGAAAAAGTTTTCCGGAGGGAATATCTGCCTGGAAAACAACCTGCTCGGGCCATTGGCTTTTGTTCTCTTCAAAAACTATTTTTGGGGTCGAAGGAATATCACTATTAGCGAAACCTAATAATGGAATTGTAACAAGAATATAAAAAAGAAGCTTCTTAAATCTCATTTATATATTATGGATATTTGTCGCTGCTTCTGCCTGGCAAATACATCTGTACTTCTTCACCAATAGCCAACAATCTCCAAAAGAACATTTGCACTCAACTGGTCAAAAATAACAGTGGCGAAAGTAGTAAAACAGGAGAACAAGATTTAAACAACTTATTAACAAGAAATTGGGGCAGAAAATGAATAGTACTATTCGTTTTAAAGAAATCAACAAGACACTTTAATTGGTATAATTAGGATATGGTTAATTATTTGGTGCCCCGGAATCTATCCAACATTTGATCCTTTTCCTGTCATCCAGTGGCAGCGGACCGGAAGGAGGCATATTACCCTGCTTTACAACACGTAAATACATTGAACCATTGTCAACCATGGCTTTAGCTCCGGAATAATTTGTGAGGTCGCCATACTGAGAATTTGCATTGTGACAACCTTGCATGCTGCATGCGGCGGAGGTAAATATTGGCCGTATGTTCGCCGAGTAAGCCGAACTTATTTTTGAGCAATCCAAATTTGCAAAAGGATCGCCGGTACTTTTTTTACATTGAACAAGAAACAAAACAACATATAGCATTATCATCACACACGCCCCGCTAATACCTTTGTATAACCGCCCTCGATTTTTCATTTCTATTTAAAATTAAGAAAACTAAAGTTTATACACTAATGAGCTCACCTGATTTCTATAAAGCCGCGGATTAACAGAAGAAGGAGGCTAAATGTACTGTTGAAAAAATCAAATCACTATCTTTACTCAACATACAGATGATGTACGGAATATGTAATTTAAGTTTAGTGCCCTGCCGCAGATCTCCATCCGACCGCAGTGAGATGGTTACCCAGCTTTTATTTGGTGAGACCTTTGAAATTATTGAAGAACAAAAAAAATGGGTCAAAATAAAGAACAGCTTTGATAATTACATTTCATGGATCGATAAAAAGCAATATCAACCCCTGACACAAAAGACATACAATACTATCTTAAAAGAACCCATACACCTTTCATCTGATCTCGTCCGGCCTTTAATTCTTTCTTTAACGGGCAATGCTCTTCCAATAGTAATGGGAAGTCAGCTGCATTCATTAAAAGGTACAGAATTTAAAATTGACAATGTACGTTATGAATATGACGGACCAACTGTAAAAGTCATACCTGAAAAAAAAATACGGGCCGCAATAATCCAGAATGCTTACCTGTATCTGAATGCCCCTTATCTCTGGGGAGGGCGTTCACCTTTTGGAATTGATTGTTCGGGTTTTACCCAAATGACATTTAAACTAAGCGGAATAAATATACTACGAGACGCTTCACAACAGGCCAAAGAAGGGCAAGCAATTGATTTTATTGATGAAGCCCGGCCCGGTGACCTGGCTTTTTTTGATAATGATGCCGGCAAGATCATTCATGTTGGCATATTGCTTGGTAATAATCAAATAATTCATGCTTCTGGAAAAGTACGGGTAGACAAATTCGATCATTACGGAATTTACAACGAAGAAAAGAACGAATACAGCCATCAGCTCCGTATTATCAAATCGTTTGTTTAGCTAAAAGAATCCCGAAGTCAGCAGGACTACATCAGAATTTAACACCCATCACAAGTATATCATCAACCTGTTCGAGTTCTCTCATCCACTTCTGCAAATCCTGCTCCAGAAGCTTGCCCTGCATTTTCATGGATAAAACCTGCAAGGATAACAATGCTTCCTTAAATCGCGCATTGGTGATCTTTTTGCCTTTGGGACCGCCAAACTGGTCGGCGTACCCGTCAGTGAACAGGTAAATGGTATCCCCTTTTTTTAATTTTATTTCACGACTCGTGAACTCGCTTACCCTTCCCTGCTGATCCCCGCCAATTGATCGCTTATCCGGGGCTATCTCGACAATTTTATGATCACCGACAAGACCATCATCAACTTCCTTTTTATTGATGATATACATCGGTCTCATAGCACCCGAAAAATGCACTGTGTTTGTTTTTATATTAATAGCACACAAGGCAATATCCATTCCGTCACGTGTTTCAACTCCTTCCTTTCCCTGTTTCAAAACCTGGCGAATCTCATCATGAAGTGCATTCAATATCTTATCGGTTTGTAAAATACCTTTTTGATTTACGATCTCATTTAACAAAGTCGATCCGATCAGGCTCATAAATGCGCCCGGAACACCATGTCCGGTACTGTCTGCAGCTGCAAGATAAACTGTATCGCCCACAATATTGAACCAGTAAAAATCGCCGCTGACAACCTCCCTTGGCCGAAAGAAAATAAATGACTCCGGAAAAACACGCAGTATCTCTTCTTTTGTAGGAAGAATGGCATCCTGAATAAGCTTCGCGTAGTTGATACTATCCATCATGTCTTTGTTTTTCTGACGGATGATCTCTTCTGCCTGTTTACTTTCTGTAATATCGGTGTCAATAAACACCAGCTTTTTCACACGCCCATTCTCATCAAATATCGGAGTAAGTGTTGTGTGGATCCATATTTGTTTCCCATCTTTTGTCTGATTTAGCAACTCATACATCTTTGACTGTTTAGACGATACACAATCAAGTATGATCTTTTTAAGTATAGGATTATGACTTGCCTGATATACCGAACTGCCTTTGTCATCTTTCAGATCGCGCAATGTATACCCTGTCATACGTGTAAAGCTTTCATTTACCCATTCTATTTCGCCGGAAGGTGTTGCAATAGCAATTGCGTTAACTGTTTCGCGGGCAACGATGGAAAGTTTTTCGAGTTCAATATTCTTCTCGTGTAATTCCCGGGTGCGCTCAATAATTTTATTCTCAAGTATTTTCTTAGCCTTCTGAAGTTGATTTGTTCTCCAGCTTATAAAGGCCCATATTCCGATCGCACTTATAATGACACACGAAATATAAAACCAGGTTGTCTTCCAAAAAGGAGGTGTAACAATAAAGCTGAATTTTACCGGTTCCTTGTTCCAAACGCCCTCATTATTACATGCTATAACATAAAAGCTATAGCGTCCATGTGGTAAATTCGGGAATGGAACCGTAGTTTCGGCAGTAGGTTCAGACCACTCATCACTAAATCCTTCCAGCTTATACCTGTACCTCACATTTTCTGGATTTGTAAGGCTTATTCCAAGAAAATTAAATGTGAAAAAATTCTGATCATATGGAACAACAAGTCTTTCCGGAAGATTATTTTCAGGATTTATACTGTCCGAATATTTTGACCAATCAATATCCTCTTTGTTAAAGAGCCGAACTCCTGTGATCTGAGTTATGGGAGGTATTGTATTGTGTACATCCTCCTTTGGGTTATACATTACAACACCTTTAACCGTACCAAACCATATCTTACCGCTATAATCTTTGTAAACGGAATTCCTGTTACATTCAATTCCTGTGAATCCCTCATTCTTACTGAAATGCCGTATCCTGATCGAATCTGATCGGTTGTAATAATTAATATCAAAAAGATCAAGTCCTTTATTTGTCCCAACCCACAATGCACCGGAATTGTCAACAATAAGGAGGTAAACGGTATTTGATATAAGGCCATCTGCTTCACTTATATTTGTATAGTTCTGGCCGTCAAAGCGGGTAAGACCTCCACCTGAAAAGGATCCCAGCCAAAGGTTTCCGGATTCATCTTCAACCATTGAGGCTACCTGGAGTTTCAACCCGGTGAAGGAGCCGAATTTAGTGAAACCTTTACCATCAAAACTACATAAGCCTTTTTCAGTGCCAACCCACAAAGTACCTTTTCTATCCTCCATTAAACTCAAAACGCGGTTATCCGGTAACCCTTCCCCACGCGTATACTTTTTAAAATCTGTACCATCGTAACTGACAAGACCGTTAGAGGTTGCAAACCATATATTACCCTTACTATCTTCAAGGATATTATATATCGGTCCTTCAAAAAAATCTTTATTCCTGAATTCTGTTAAGCTGTATCCTCCGGATTTTTGAGGAGTCATCTTTATAACATGTTCCGTACCGATCCATAAATTATTTTCCCTATCTTGAAACAATGCCGTTGTCGCCTCTTTATTAAGATTATACTTACGGGTATAGCTAATAAAATGTCCGGTATCTCCGGTTAATTCAAGTTGAGAAAGCCCTTCTTCTGTCCCGACCAATAAATTCCCGTCCTTATCCCCGACGATTGACCAAACAACATTATTCATCAATCCGTGTTCTTTTGTATAGGTTACAAACCGGCTTCCACTGTATCTTGTTAAACCATTTTCGGCACCAAACCAGATATTGCCTTCGCGGTCTTCAAGCGAAGTGTTGATGGCACCTTCCACCAATCCTGATTTTTCAGTGTAATTAATAACCTGGAGATCACTTGTGTTATTTTCAAACAGTATACGCGTTACTCCAATATCGCAGCAAAGCCAAATACTACCCTTCGTGTCTGCTGTAATTGAGTTTATTTTATCGGTCAACAGTCCGTTTTTCGGTGAATAATTCAGCAGCTTATATTTTTCGTTCGCCTTTGAAATAAGCTTACTTACACCTTTTGAGGTAGCGAACCACATGTATCCGTTTTGGTCCTGGGCAATATCGTTTATTATATTACTGGCCAAACCATCATTTTCTGTAATTGAGGTAAAAGTGTAATTCCTGCTATTTGGAGCTTTGTCTGCTTTAGCCAAACCTTTTTCTGTACCGATCCACATCTTTCCTTTCCTATCAGCAAAGAGTGCAGTGATCTTACTATCAGGAAGTCCGTCCTTCAAAAAATAGTTTGAAAATTTATAAAAACTATGGGTGCTATCGGTTGGAATTAAAATACAAAGTCCGTCATCGGTGCCGGCCCAGATATTACCAAATGTATCAGCACATAACACATTTACCTGGTTATTTACCATGCCGTTTTTAGTCGAAAAATTCTTAAACTCCTGACCGTTATATCTTGACAAGCCTTGCACAGTACCTATCCACACATTCCCCCATTTGTCACCTACAATGGAAGTAACCTCATTATCAGCCAAGCCATTAACGCTGGTATAATTAAAATACTTTTTGCCGTTGTATTTAGTGATTCCTCCACTGGAAGTCCCGATCCATAAATTACCTGACTTAGACTGAAATAATGCTCTTACCTGTGATTGTGAGAGCCCGTCTTCAACCGTATATGTATGGAAATTATATAGTTGTGAAAACCCAATAGAGATTATCGTAGAAAGAAATAGGGATAGAAATAATTGGGCACGAAGCACTTTCATAAGCCGGAATAGTCGCAAAAGTTACGAAAATATTTTGACATGGAGGCTGAATTTTGGTCTGAAATAACTTCAAATATATCGGAGTATTAGGCCCTTACGCCTATTATGAGGATGTCATCAACCTGTTCCAAATCGCCTCTCCAGCTTTCAATTGTTGAATCAAGTATTTTCTTCTGCTCGTCCATCGACAGATTATGTATGGCTAAAAGTGTATCCTGAAGTGATTTATATTTAAATTTCTTCCCCTTAGGCCCGCCAAACTGGTCAGCATATCCATCTGTGAAGGTATAGATCATATCGCCCTTATTTAATTTTACAGTTTGAAGAGTAAAGGGTTCATGTTCATCAGATTGTTTTCCTATTGGAAACTTATCGGCCTTATTTGTAATTAAGCTATTGTCACGGATAATATAAAATGGATTGTAAGCAGCTGAGTACTCCAGTATCAGGTTCTTAAAATCGAAACTGCAAAGAACCATGTCCATTCCATCTTTACCTTCTTCCGACACACCATCCTGATTTAAAGCCTGTATGATCCGATGCCTGAGTTCATTCATTACTTTATCGGGTGCGGATATTCCTTTCTCAACAACAATTTCATTGAGGTAGGTTATTCCAATCATACTCATAAAAGCCCCTGGTACACCGTGGCCAGTGCAATCAGCTGTAGCGAGAAGAAATACATCTCTGTTACTTTTACCATTAGTATTTTCCTGATTAACCGCATTCATCGCCCAATAAAAATCTCCGCTGACAATATCCTTGGGCTTGTACAAAATAAAATAATCCGGTATACTCTTTTTAAGAAACAGTTCCGAAGGCAATAAAGCATGCTGGATGCGCCTGGCATAATTGATACTGTCGGTAATACTTTTGTTTTTTTCTTCAACAATATTTTTTTGATGCATTGTTTCTTCGGTTTGCTTAGCTAACAAAAGGTTAGCCTTACGCTTGTCATTATTTGCTTTTAACAATAAAAAAGCGCTTACCGCGGCTATCAGCACGATCAGCACAAGGCTCCATATGTATGAGCGCTGCTTACTTATACGCGCCACTTGAATCTCCTCGTTTTGTTTAAGTGACCGGATCTGCGTTTCCTTTTTGTAAACATCCAA
>JAEUTS010000042.1 GCA_016787005.1 Bacteroidia bacterium | reverse complement strand
ACCTTCATTACATGACCTGCAGTTAATTGTCCGTTCTTTACAACGGCGGCTTCTTTTATGCCGCCAATGGCAAGTATACATGCATCCGGAGGGTTAATAATAGCAGTGAACTCATCAATGCCAAACATGCCCAAATTGGAGATCGTAAAAGTATTCCCTTCCCAATCGGCAGGTTGTAGTTTTTTGTCTTTCGCTTTTTGAGCGAATGTTTTTACCTCAACAGCTATTTGCGAAAGAGTTTTCCCATCCGCAAAACGAACAACCGGAACCAGCAGGCCGTCTTCAACAGCAACAGCGACACCAATATTAATATGATGATTATACCGGATCACATCACCAAGCCAGGATGAATTCACTTTAGGGTTTTTGCGAAGTGAAGCCGCAACAGCTTTTATAACAATATCGTTAAATGAAATTTTTACGGGAGCGATTGTATTAATGGCTTCACGCGCCTTCATGGCCTCATCCATTTGGATTTCCATAGTGAGGTAGAAATGCGGCGAAGTGAATTTGCTTTCTGCCAGTCTGCGCGCGATCGTTTTGCGCATCTGTGATATTTCAACTTCTTCATAACTCTCAAAACCTACAAAAGCAGATGCTGCTGATCCGCCATAGTTTTCAATATCTCTTTTAATCACTCGCCCTCCGTCACCTGTGCCTCTAAGCATACCTACAGGAATACCTTTTTCTTCAGCGAGCATTTTAGCTAATGGGGAAGCCTTAACGCGACCGTTAGTTGCAATTTGGGGTTGCGGATTTTGAGGTGTGGATCTTATTGATTGTGAACTACTGCTTGCCAGTTCTTTCTTAACTTCTGGTTGCTTACTACCACTGCCTGCTGCCGCAACTACTTTTTTCTCCTCCTTTACTTCCGTCTTCTGGCTTCCAGCCTCCGACTTCTTTTCCGAAGCAATTAACGCCGAAATATCCTCCCCTTCCTTCCCTATGATCGCCAAAATAGAATCTACCGGTGCACCTTTTTTGTCGGGAACACCAATGTATAACAATGTGCCATCGTAAAATGATTCAAACTCCATGGTTGCTTTATCACTGTCGATCTCAGCAAGTATATCGCCTGATTTAACTTTATCACCAACTTTTTTTAACCATTTGGATACAACACCTTCTGTCATGGTGTCGCTTAGTTTGGGCATTCGTACTACTTCGGCCATAATTTTATAAGTTAAAAGCCCCACCTGACCTCCCCTCAGGGGAGGTAGTCATTTTATGGTTTGACTCTGTTAAATATATAGTTTTTAAATAAATCATTTTTCTCTCTCCCTTTGGGGAGAGCCGGAGAGGGCCATTTCATTCTACTATATACGGATAATCGCCCTGGGTATAAACATCTTTATAAAGCTCTGATGGATCGGGGTAAGGAGACTCTTCAGCAAACTTAACTGAATCATCAACTATTGCTTTGATCTTTGCTTCCATGGCTTCTACTTCCTTGTCTGTAATCCAGTCATTCTTTTTTAAAGTGGATAACACAAGTTCAATAGGATCCTTTTTTTTATAGTCTTCAACTTCTTCTTTAGACCGATAAGTACCAGGGTCACTCATGGAATGTCCGCGGTAACGATATGTTTTCATTTCAAGGAGAGTGGGGCCATTCCCCTTCCTTGCATATTCCGCGGCTGATGCAATGGCTTTATGAACAGCTTCGCAACTCATGCCGTCGACCGCAAATGAAGGCATTTCGTAGGATAGACCAAGTTTATACAGGTCGTGAACATTAGATGTGCGCTCAACCGAGGTGCCCATTGCATAATTGTTATTCTCAATAATAAATATCACCGGAAGTTTCCAAAGCATAGCCATATTAAATGCCTCATGCAATGCGCCCTGACGAACCGCACCGTCTCCCATATAGCAAAGTGTTACACTATCATTACCGTTGTATTTGTCTGCGAAAGCAATGCCTGCTCCTAATGGAATTTGTCCACCTACAATTCCATGTCCGCCGAAAAAGTTATGCTCCTTACTGAACATATGCATTGATCCGCCTTTTCCTTTTGAGCAGCCGGTAGCTTTTGCAAACAATTCGGCCATTACATATTTGGGTTCAACACCACGCGCTATAGGGTGCGCATGATCCCTGTATGCGGTGATAACGCGGTCGTCTTTTCGTGTTGCGCTTTCTGCTCCTGCTGCCAATGCTTCCTGCCCTATGTATAAATGACAAAATCCGCGTATCTTTTGCTGGATATAAAGCTGACCAGAGCGTTCTTCAAACCGGCGCATCAGCAGCATTAGTTCATACCAATATAAGTATGTCTTTTTGTCGAATTTTTGTGAAGCACTACTGCCTGCAACAGCCTTCTCACTCTTTGTCTTTGTTTTTTCCATGTGGAATTAAAGGAAAGTTTTACATGTCAAATTTAGCAATAAAAAGCAATTAAAATCAGCCTTTTAAGGAAGACTTACATCTTGCCATATTTATTTTGTAATCAGAGGCTTGCATCATTATCACTGCCATTTGCTATTTATCTTGCCTGAAGGTATATTTAACAGCTCTAATTTTAAGACGATGTGGATACGAAATATATTTCTCGTTTTTATTTTTTCTACTACATTGATTTCTTATTCAAATACAGGGCTGGCGCAGCACACTACCTGCGCCGCATTGCCAACTTTGAGGGCTGATCATGTTACTAAGGCAGACGTTAAGGGTATTTCTTTTCAATTTAAACAGAAAAGTCTGAACATGTATTTTTTTGCTGCCTTATTGATTGACATCATATTCATGTTCATCCTTATACGTCTCATCTATTTCCCCATATATCAGAAAAAGGATTTTTTCTTCACTTTTTTTCTTTTCAATATTTTGGTTTTCATAATTACCTATTTATTCAATAACATAGAGTTGTCTACCGGCGCAGCTTTTGGGATATTTGCGGTGTTCTCTTTGTTACGTTTCCGAACTGAAGACATTTCGACCAAAGATATGACCTATCTGTTTATTGTGATAGCGCTTGGATTAGTTGACTCAATTGTCAGGGAAGATATTATTGATGTTTTAATCATTAATTCAATTGTTGTCGTTGTCGCATACATAGTTGATGGCAGTTTATTTATAAAAAACGAAATGGTACAGTCCATGCAATATGGTAATTTAGAAATGATAAAACCAGAGAATCTGGCCGCATTAAAGGAAGATCTGAAAAATTTAACCGGTCTTAATATTCATAAAATAACAATTAATAAAGTCGATTTTGTTAAAAACTCAGTCAGCTTAAAAGTATATTATTTCGACTGAATTTATTATCATAGGTGGGTTTGTCTCACCGAATTGACGTTGTTTGAGGTATTTCATGAGTAAATGGCAATATTGCTTTAATTATGCCCTTAATTATTTGCTTTTTCGGCTAAAAGGCTTACATTTGCCGTCTTATTTTTAATTTAATAATAAAACTTAAAAAATGGCAAATCATAAATCAGCCGAAAAGCGTATAAGGGCTAACGATTCGAAGCGTTTGAGAAACAGGTATTATACTAAAACTGCGAGAACTGCTATCAAGGATCTTCGTACCGAAACAGATAAGAAAAAGGCTCAGACTGAGCTCCCTAAAATAACTTCTATGCTTGATAAATTGGCTAAGAAAAACGTTATTCATAAAAATAAAGCGGCAAATATAAAATCAAAACTCACAAGGTTTGTGAATACCTTAGGTGCTGCAAAAAAATAAATTCAGGTTCAATACATATTATCAGGCCTCACATACTTTGTGAGGCCTGTTTTGTTTTATCTTTAACCCATTGAATAAATCCAGGCAAAATCCATTGAGAAGATCCGGCTTAGTTTTACTATCCCTTTTTATGTGCTTTTTACTTTTAGCATTTAAAAGTGAAAATTCTTGTCGTTCGTTTAAAGCTTATTTCTTACCCATGTCTTGCACATTGTCGCAGCCGGCTTCTCCTCAGAATGCGGTTACAAGCCGTGAACTTATTGATCAATTAATGAAAGGGATAGATAATATTAAGACACTCAAATATGATCTTAAGATCACCGAACGAATTGATGGACAGTATAAGAACTATGGATCAAGTATTAAGCTGCAGCGCTCACCACGTAAGCTATATATATATGTAAAGGGTGCCGAAGTGCTTTGGATTGAAGGAAAAAATAACGGCGATGCTTTGGTCAATCCGGGTTCATTCCCATACATTAACCTTAACCTAAGTCCATACGGTTCATTGATGACCAGCGATCAACACCATACTATACATGAGATCGGATTCGATTATTTCAAAACTACAATTGAGTACTCAATTAAACAGATTGGTGATCGGTTCGATAAATGCTTTTTGTATGGAGGAGAAGAAAAGGTCAATGGCCGCGCCGCTTATAAGGTAACTATACTCGATAACGACTTTGCTTTTGTGCCCTATGTTGTAAAGAAAGGGGAAACATTGGTAACCAT
>JAEUTS010000026.1 GCA_016787005.1 Bacteroidia bacterium | reverse complement strand
CAATTTGCTTTGGGGAACATTTTTTGGAGCAGGTGCCGGTGCTCCCGGGTTTACTACATCCTGCAGAGATATTGCAATAGACAATAATACCGGCAAGATATATATTACAGGTCAGGGAGATTTGCCTGTTCTGATGAATGCAGGAGGTTTTTACCAGGCAGCTGTTGGAGGGTTGACAGATACATATATCGCAGCATTCAACAACAATCACTCGCTTGCATGGTCAACTTATATGGGTGGTGCAGCCACTGATTATCCTTGTGCGATACACTGCGACGACCTTGGAAATATTGTTTTAACAGGGATCACAAATTCAGCAAATTTTCCGACGAAAAATCCCGGTGCCGGAGCCTATTACCAGGCGGCCAATGCGGGAGGTTATGACATCTACATCGCAAAATTCAATCCTTCTACAAATTTGTTTTGGTCGACTTACTATGGTGGATCTGCGGACGACGAATCAATGTCAAATGGAGATCCATATAAGCCGGAAATTGTTACGGATAAAAAAAATAATATTTATGTAACCGGTATGACAAAATCTTTAAACTTTCCAACTTATAACTCTGGTTGTGGTAGTTTTTTATATAATACCGGTTGTAATGTAATAATGCAGTTTTGCCCGAGCGGGGTCAGGTTATGGGCCACTAAGTTTGGAGAGGAGGGAGGATATAACGGAACTAATCTCGGTAGTGCAAACCGGTTCACTTCTGCCTGCGCATTCGATGATGCAACTAATTCGGTTTATGCGGGAGGTGAAGTGTATGGACCGACTATGGTAAATCCCCTGGTTAACCCTGGTGGGGGAGCTTTGTTTAATTCTCCTTTCACGGCAGGTGATTGTAGTTTTATAATAAAGTTTAAAATACTTCCTGTAACATTAAATATGAGTTCCATTAATGCAACAGCATGTTCAGGTTGTAATGGTAACTCAACAGTTACTGCAACCTGCGGCGTTGCCCCATATACTTATAACTGGAGCAATGGTCAGAGTACGCAAACAGCTACGGGATTATGTGCAGGAACTTATTCCGTGATCGTAAAAGATGCAGGATGTGAGCAAGATACGGCTTACATTACAATTAACTCAGGCAGTGGAAGTATGACACTGGCAGTAAGTAAAACCGATGCGGGATGCGGTATTAATAATGGTACCGCAACAGCCGCGCCCGGCAGTGGAACAAGTCCTTATACCTACAATTGGAGTAATGGACAAACCGGGCAAACGGCGACAGGCTTATGTCCTGGATCCTACACTGTTTCGGTAATCGATGCAGGTGGATGTTTTTCCACAAGATCTGTCACCGTTTCCCAGCCATCAGCAATTGTTGTTAATGTGAATAGTTCTACTCAAATTATTTGTAATAATAATTCAATAAATGTAACGGTATCCGGCAGCGGAGGTTCAATACCTTATGTTTATAATTGGAACAATGGTCAGGCTGGCGCTACTGCCACCGGGCTTGTTGCGGGTACCTATACGGTAACAACAACAGACGCGTCAGGATGCAGTGCGATTAAATCAGTTGTTGTTACAAAAATACCTCCGGCATTTTTCTCAATATATACTACAAATGGAACCTGTGGGAATGGGGGAAGCGCGACACTTTTTGTTTACGGTGGAACTCAGCCTTATACTTATTCATGGAGTGGTTTGAGCCAAACGATTCCCAATATCACGGCTATTCCTGCCGGCACTTATACTACAACTGTATCTGATGCCAACGGCTGCACAACTACAAAATCATTTACAATTACAGACACTCCAGCTCTGGCCAGCGCAACATTTACTCAATCTCCCGGTACAACTGTTTGCGTCGGAACATTGGTCAATTTTACCAATACCGGAAATCCTCCGGGCACAGGAGTAACATATAATTGGGTAATTTCACCTACCACACCAACCATAAGCGGTACAACTACAGATTTTTCATATACTTTTTTAACTGCTGGAAGCTATACTGTCACTCATACTGTCAGCGCAGGCGGATGTTCAAAGACCGTAACATCAACAGTGAATGTGATTACCTGTACAGGCGGCCCAAATGCAACCGCCCTTGGAAGTTCAGTTTGCCCGGGTAGCTGTGCTACAGCCACTTCAAGTGCCGCAGGGGGATCCGCACCTTATACTTATTTGTGGAGTAATGGGGCCACAACACAAAATATAAGTCCTTGTCCGGCTTCAACCACTACATATACTGTCACAATAAAAGATTCCGGTGGAAATACATCCACGTCAACTGCCGTTGTAACGATAAATCCTGCT
>JAEUTS010000417.1 GCA_016787005.1 Bacteroidia bacterium | reverse complement strand
GATGCCGTTACAATAACCATCAACGGAGTAAGTACACACCCGGGTTTCGCGAAAGATAAAATGCAAAGCGCTATTAAAATTGCCGCCGAGCTCATCAACGAATTACCTAAAGACCGCCTGTCGCCCGAAACAACAGAAAAGGCGCAGGGATTTATTCACCCCGTAAGTGTAAATGGTCTTATTGAAAAGGTAGTGATCAATTTTATCATCCGTGATTTCACAAATGAAGGATTGATTAAACACGAAAGCTTTTTGAAAGAGATTACAGAAAAAGTTGTGAAAAAATATTCGAGGTCAACATACGAGTTTACCGTAAAAGAGCAGTACCGGAACATGAAACTGGTTTTGGATAAACATCCGCAGGTTGTTGATTTCGCTTTGGAAGCTATCCGAAGATCCGGGTTACAACCAGTTCGCTCAAGTATTCGCGGTGGTACCGATGGCTCCCGCCTCTCTTTCATGGGACTCCCCTGCCCCAATATCTTCGCCGGCGAACATTCCTTTCACTCCAAACTTGAATGGGTCTCGGTACAGGATATGCAAAAAGCGGTTGAAACTATCATACACCTTTGCTCCATTTGGGAAGAGAAGGCCTGAGGTTATACCTAATTTGTGTCATCCTGAGTGAAGCGAAGGATCTGGTTGTGTGCAAGCCTGGCTCACGCACAGTCAGATCCTTCTCCCGCAAAAAAGCGGGAGAAGGATGAAACAAATTGTGGTTAGGGAATTATACCGATGCTCAATATATTTTAGTCTAAAATTAAATAGTTTTTCTATTTCGATCAGTATTATACCACAGACTATTTTATATTAGCGGATGGTATTACTCTTTCGTTGATATTCAATCTTTTCAGTTGTAACCTTTTCCACTTTATTAACGTACAATGGTTCATAAAACCCAATGGGGTGCCAAATTAACAGTCTTATTCTGCGTTAAACTTGTAGTCCCTTATGAAGCACATATCAATATATACCGCAGTTATAGCCTTATCCTCACTGGCTGATTCATCAATGGCGCAGGCGCCTGTCAGGATGAGTAATGATAAAGTTTGTGTTTCGGGCTTATGCGATTCAGCCGCTTATTCATTCCTATCCAATCATGCTGTTTATGCCGAACGCTGGGATACCTTACCCCAGGCACGTTTTTGGCGCAAAATAATGCGTACAACCCCCGATTCTGGCTATTTGAGTGTGGCAGGCAGCAGAACTATGGTCGGAAAATTTGCCGCCAAAGAATGGCTTAAAATGAATGATCAGTGCAAAAACAGCTTATATGACAGCTTAAGAAATTCATACTGCCTCAATACCGATGATAAAATACTTTTTACTGCCGGCAAAAACGATTTTTATAAGATCGAACCGGTTCTGTCCACTATTGACAGGGCTATTAGAATATTTGAACGCGAACACACAGATCCTTTTTACGCCCAGGTTATCCTGTTAATTGAAAGTCCGGGGCGCATGCAAAAATCAACCACCGGTGCCTATGGACCATTCCAGTTGATGCGATCTGTGGCTACACGCATGGGATTAAAAGTAAATAAGTATGTTGATGAGCGTAAAGATTTCGAAAAATCGGCCTGGGCTGCGGCTAAATTGATCCGGAATATATGCGTGCCTGAAACAAAAAACATACTTAACAGGAATGGTATAAAGTATAATGAGAATGATCTTTGGTTCCGCCTGTTGGTATTACATGTATATCATGCCGGTGCCGGAAACGTCGCTCCTGTAATTGATAAAATCTGTCCCAGCGAAGGTAACCAGGAATTAATCAAACAGGTTTGGCAAACCAGCTGTGGTTATTTCAAAAACTCTTCACAGAATTATTCGCAATTAGCCATCGCTTCATTACTCGAACTGGAT
>JAEUTS010000393.1 GCA_016787005.1 Bacteroidia bacterium | reverse complement strand
AATTTAAGCATTGCCAGTTTAATGCTGAACTATGTCAGCATCAATACAGACATTAATCTTAATGCAACTGAATTGGAGTCTGAACAAATTAAAAGTGATAAAGCCTTCGCAATTACTTTAGATGCCCATGAGACCTGTCATTTTCAAGCCGCTCTTTAATTTTTCAAAATCGACCAAAGATAAATTTTACTGTAATAAAGGATGATTTAAATCATATTCATTCTGCATAATATCTGCCACATTAGGGCACAAAGTAAACACATGAGTACCATCGAACTAATGTCACCGGCCGGATCATTTGAATCATTACATGCCGCTATTGAAGGAGGGGCGGATGCTGTATACTTTGGTATTGAGCAATTGAATATGCGTGCTCGATCAGGTAATAATTTTAAATTAAATGATTTAGACGAAATCCATAAAATATGTTCCCGGAAAAAAGTAAAAACATATCTCACATTAAATACAATAATTTATGACCACGATATTTCTTTAATGAAAAGAATTATAACCGCTGCGAAAGAAAACCATGTTGCGGCTGTCATCGCCTGTGATCAGGCTGTTTTGGGCTATGCAAGCCAGATTGGAATGCAGGTTCATATATCTACCCAGGCAAATGTTAGTAATCTGGAGAGCGTCTTATTCTACTCCAAATATGCGGATGCAATTGTACTTGCAAGGGAACTAAGCTTGCGGCAGGTTGCAGATATCGTAAAGCAAGTAAAAATAAAAAATATCAAAGGCCCGTCAGGTGAGCTGGTGAGAATTGAATTATTTGTTCATGGTGCCTTATGCATGGCTGTTTCCGGAAAATGTTACCTGAGCCTGCATTCGCACTACGCTTCGGCCAACCGAGGAGCCTGTATTCAAAATTGCAGAAGGAGTTATACCGTGAAGGATAAGGAAGAAAATATTGAATTTGAAATTGACAATGAATATATCCTGTCATCCAAAGATCTGTGTACAATTGACTTTATTGATAAGATTATTGAGTCCGGGGTTGGTATTATGAAAATTGAAGGAAGAGGCCGGCCTGCAGATTATGTTTATACTACAACAAAGTGCTATAGAAAGGCTATTGATTCTTATTTCAATGGAACATATAATAAAACAGAAATTGATAAATGGAAGAATGAATTGACCACAGTTTTTAACAGAGGCTTTTGGGAGGGCTACTACCTGGGCAAGAAAACCGGTGAATGGGCAGATACATATGGCTCAAAAGCGACGAAAAGAAAAATATATATAGGAAAGGGTATAAAATATTTCAGCAACAAAATGGTTGGGGAGTTTAAGCTTGAGTCCGGTAAGCTATCTGTCGGCAATAGCATTATGGTGATAGGACCTACAACGGGCATAATCCGGGATAAAGTAGCGGAATTACGTTCGCAGGATACTTCGGTTCAGTCGGTAAGCAAAGGGTCTGTTTTTTCTCTTCCGCTAAAAAAGAAAATTCGTCCCTCTGATAAATTATATAAAGTGGTTGAGTCTGAATGATACGGATTATTCATCAGCGAGATAAATGCATTGGATGCAATGCCTGCGTAGAAGCTGCCTGGTCGAGATGGAGAATGTCCCGGAAAGACGGGAAAAGTGTTTTGATTGGCGGAGTCAAAAAAAAACACACTTATTCTGCGGTTGTAGGCGATGACGAACGAAGAGAAAATATTCAGGCATGCGGAAATTGCCCTGTAGGGATAATACAATTAACACAACTGTAAGATGAAAATGGACAAAAAAATAGAATCATTTTTGGAAAGTCAGAAAAATTTAACCTTGTGTACTTCTGTTGATAACACCCCTCATTGCGCAAGTTGTTTTTACGCTTATGTGAGCGAAGGTCATTTTGTTGTATTTAAATCTGACAGAAAAACAAAACATATATGCAATGCCTTTATTAATGATAAAGTCGCAGGCACAATTATTCCGGATATTGATAAAATAGGGACTATAAAAGGAATTCAGTTTATAGGAAAGTTTATTGTGCCAACCGGAGTTTTTGTCGAACAAATGAAAAAAAAGTATTATGGAAAGTACCCTTTTGCTCTGGCTTTAGCGGGAGATTTGTGGGGAATAGAATTGCAATCGGTTAAAATGATCGACAATACACTGGGCTTTGGAAAAAAACTAAGCTGGGAGAAATCAGTTTCTATAAAACAAATTTTATGAAAAGAGCGAAAAGGCCAAATGAATCGGAAACCATTATGACCGAAGTTGTCTTCCCAAACGACACCAATCCTATGGGAATTGTCCAGGGAGGAAGGATAATCCAGCTAATGGATATAGCCTGTGCAGTTTGTGCTCAAACACATTCGGGGAAAGTAGCTGTTACCGCTTCAATTGATAAAGTCTCATTTAAGGAGTCGGCAAAATTAGGTGACATATTGACTGTGAAGGCGAAAATCACAAGGGCCTTTACTACTTCTATGGAGATTTATGCGGAAGTATGGGCTAAACGTCTGCCGGACATGACCCCGTTCCTTGCAAACAAAGCCTTCTTCACATTTGTTGCTCTTGATGAAAACGCAAAACCCACAGCTGTAATATCATTGAAGCCAATAACATCAAATGAAAAAAAGCAATATACAGATGCATTGAAAAGGAGAAAAAGCAGAATAAAGCAATAAAAAATTTAACTATGGAATTCAAAACGATAATAGAACCATTTAAAATAAAAATGGTTGAGCCTATAAAAATGACAACGCATGAAGCGCGAAAAGCTTTTTTAGAGCAGGCACACTACAATCCGTTTCTGTTGAAATCGGAACAAGTAATGATTGATTTACTTACAGACAGCGGAACATCGGCTATGAGTTCCAATCAATGGGCGGGAATAATGATGGGTGACGAATCCTACGCCGGAGCCAAAAGCTGGGAAAGAATGGATGTAGCCATTCATTCATTGACCGGACTGGAGTATGTTTTTCCAACTCATCAAGGAAGAGCCGCCGAGCGTATTTTGTATAGTTACCTCGGAGGTAAAGGGAAAACATTTATCAGCAATACACATTTTGACACAACTCGTGCCAATATTGAATTTTCAGGGGCTGAAGCTATTGATATTCCAATTGCCGAAGGGCTTAATCCGTCATTGATACATCCCTTTAAAGGAAATATGGATTTGCAAAAATTAGAAAATTTAATCAAACAAAAAGGAGCAAAAAATATAGCCGGAGTTATACTTACGGTTACAAATAATAGTGGCGGTGGTCAACCTGTAAGCATGGATAATGCGAAAAGCATAAGTCGCATCTGCAAAAAATATAAAGTGCGTTTCTTTCTTGATTGTTGTAGGATAGCAGAAAATTCTTATTTCATTAAACATAGGGAGAGAGGGTTTGAAAAATACACATACAAAGAAATTGCGCAGGAAATGTTTTCGCTCACAGATGGAGCTATTATGAGCGCGAAAAAAGATGGATTAGTGAATATGGGAGGGTTTTTAGCTTTAAAAAATAAGGAGCTTGCCGATGCATGCAAAAATCTTTTGATAATTACGGAGGGGTTCACCACATATGGGGGACTTTCCGGCAGAGATATGGAAGCTATCGCTATTGGGCTGGAAGAAGTCTTCGATGCCAATTATTTACATTATAGAATACGCAGTACCGCTTACCTGGGGGAAAAACTAACTAAAATGGGCATTCCATTGATAATGCCTATTGGAGGACACGCGGTTTACATTGATGCCAAAACATTTTATCCGCAAATTCCGGTTAATCAATATCCCGGGCAAACTTTGGTATGTGAACTTTACCTGGCAGGAGGCATCCGTTCTGTAGAAATAGGCTCTGTAATGTTTGGTAAATATGACAAAAAGGGGGTACTCATTCCGGCGTCAATGGAATTGGTGCGATTGGCTATTCCAAGGCGGGTCTATACTCAAAGTCATATTGAATATGTAATAGAAGTTTTTGAAAAACTCTTAGAAAACAGAAAATATACCAAAGGCTATAAGATTATTGAAGAGCCTGAATTTTTAAGACATTTTACCGCTCATTTTATGCCGGCCTCCTGATTTGCCTTATTTCGAAGAATTTCAATCTTCCCGGATATGGGATGCGGTCTACCCACTCGCTGTTTCCAATTGCTGAGTACTACGAAGTTTATGCGATAATATATTTACCCAAAACTTTATTTTTACGGTGTTTTCAAAGGTTTAAATGTCTCCCCAGGCAATGAGAGTAGTAATATATGATTTGAATCATATTTTATTATGAGGAATAGTTACATCTTTGGGTATTCAATATGCGGTATAGATGATAATTCCTTCGAACAAACAAAAAGAAGCGGCTTCATGCGACAAATGTGAATCTTCACACAATTCAATTTTTTGTATTTTAAACAAAATAGAATTGGCGGAGCTCTCAGAAAGCAAGTCACATATTTCATACAAAAAAGGGCAGATGATTTTTTATGAGGGGAATCATCCTCAGGGGTTATATTGCATATACTCCGGGAAAGTTAAAATTCATAAGCTGGGACACGATGGGAAAGATCAGATATTGCGCCTTGCAAAAAAGGGGAATGTTATAGGGTATCGTGCGCTGTTGAGTGATGACAATTACCACGCATCAGCTACAGCAATGGAAGATTCTGTAATATGCTTCTTCCCTAAAGGGGTTTATCAAAATCAAATCATTTCGAATGCATCACTTTCAATGCAGATCATAAAACTACTCTCAGCCGATCTGAAATCAGCAGAACATAAAGCGATGAATATGGTGCAAAAGCAGGTGCGTGAACGAATTGCTGAAACTATTCTGATGCTAAAAGAGTTCTTTGGTTTGGAGTCTGATAACGCTACCATAAATACTATTCTTACCCGGGAAAGCATCGGAAATATTGCAGGTACTACAACTGAAACTGCGATAAGAATTTTATCGGAGCTTAATAAAAATAAAATTATTAATTTATTGGGAAAAAGAATAAAAATTCTAAATACCAAGGAATTAATAAAAATCGCTAATATTAATGAGTAGGCTTTATCATACTCTTCGATGCCTGAATTAAGTAGTTCGTCCATACAGCTTTTCATAATGTTTGTTAAATCTGCCTGACCAACTCAATAAATTAAAATGAATGGTGTTGGCACAGCAGTTTGTCTTTCCGAATTTTTCATTTAAGCGCTGTGAGTAGAAAGGATAGAAAGGGTAAATCTTCCAATACGTCATCGATCGGATCCATTTCTGACAGGAGAATATATTTCTTTATTTTTGCTTTCTGCTTTTTGCTATACGGAAATACCATTAAGAATGGATTTTCACTTGATGATGAATATGTTTCACGTAATCACGATCAGGTAAAGAAAGGTGTTAAAGGCATACCCGAAATTTTTTCGACCTATTATACGGCTGGGTCAAATACAACACACTTATACGGCTATCGTCCAATTACAAAGGCAACTTATGCAATTGAATACAGTATATTCGGAGAGAATCCTCATGTAAGCCATTTCATCAACATTATTATTTATGCTTTGATAGGTGTTCTAATTTTTCGCATGCTCAAAAAGTGGCTTAATAATTTTAACATTGCCTTACCCGTCCTGATTACACTTTTATTTTTGGCACATCCAATACATACTGAGGTAGTTGCTTCTATAAAAAACCGGGATGTATTGCTAACATTTCTCGGAACCTTTATAATGATTTATTTTTCTCTCAGGTATATTGAATTGAACAAGTATACAGATCTCCTGCTTTCCATTTTTTTTTCAACTCTCGCCTTCCTCTCGAAACCGGAAACTGCTCCCGCCGCAGCTATTATTCCATTTATTGTATATTATTTTACAAATGCTTCAGTAAAGAAGGGTATTGGGGTTGCAGTTCTCCTAACCGGTTTGGGGATATTAGTGCATTTAGTGATAAGTGTTAATCTTCCCTCTCTGGGTAGACCAGAGAACACCATGGAGTTTCACGACAATCCTTTATACTTTATAAAGGACTGGCCAATCCGCTTGGGTGTAGCTTTTAATTCCCTTTATTACTATTTGCGGATGCTTATTGTACATTATCCGTTACTTTATTTTTACGGATACAATACAGTTCCAATTGAAACTATTTTTAATGTAGTTCCTGTTTTATCACTATCAATTCACCTGGGCATAGCCGCTTTTGCATTTCTCAATTTGAAGAAAAAAAGTATTCCATCCTTTGGAATTATATGGTATCTGGTTTATGTTTCAATAATCGCAAATATTCTTATCCCTGCCGCCGGGATTGTAGCTGAGCGCTTTATTTTTGGTGCTTCATTTGGATTTTGTATGGTACTCGCCTTTTACCTGCTGAAAATTTCAAAGGTGCGTTTTGAATCAGCATCCAAAATCTTTTCAGGCAATCCCCTCTTTTTTCTTCTCTCAGGTATCATTCTGTTACTGTTTACAGGGCAAACCATTTCGCGTAACAATGACTGGAAGGATCAACTCACACTTTTTCGTCATGATATACAGTATCTGGACAATTCAGTAAAAGCACATGAAACACTCGGCGCATCATTAATGAAGGAGAGTAATTTCGCAGAAAGTCAGGAAGAACGTGCGCGTATAATAGCGGAAGCTATAGAACATTATAAGCGCACATTGGAGATATATCCGAATTTTGCAATGGGCAATAATAATCTTGGTACTTTTTACGCCAATCTTTATAACGATTGTGAAAAGGCCATTCCTCTTTTCATAAAAGCTATAGAAGTTGACAGTGCTTTCGGTGAGGCAATGATCAATCTTGGACTGTGTTACACACGTCAATCAAAAATCGATGACGCGATTAGTATGTTGGAGCGCGGAGTAAAAATAGAACGTGGAAAATTTATGATTTCGTACACTACATTAATGGCTTTGTATTTTGAAAAGGGAAACTCAGAAAAGGCAATAAGATTATTTGAGGAAGTGGTGAAGTACTTCCCAAATTCCGAGGTGCCATATAGGGAAATGGGAAATCAATACATGGCAAAGAAGGATACTGTTGAAGCGACCAAGTATTTTGCACTCTCCCTTAAGATCAAAGCTGATCCCGAGCTAAGTGATTTTATTTCCAATTACTTTTACCGAAAAGGCGATACACTACGTGGAAAAGAGTATCGAATACAAAAAAACAGGCAATGATAATTACGTAGCTGTTTGCCTTCCATGAATATTACTTAATGAAGCTTTATAGTTTTTCGGCATTTCAGAAAGAATATCTACCATACAAACAGGGATTAGTTTTCCGTTTCTGACAGTAATATCCGGACAAGCTTTGCAATACTCAATCCCTCCAGATGATGTTAAATTTGGGCCTTGCTGAAAACAGGTAAGCTTATACGTTATTTTTGATGCCGGCAATAATAGATTTAGTAAAAAGCCCATTGTTTGAAAGAACGTAATAATATTAAGGCTTACTAATCCATATAGAAAACAAACTGAAAGGGTCTGAAATTCTGTCCAAACAACATCAAATGAATAAGTTCCGAATTTTTTTTGGTGAAGCATATTTCCCAAAATGGCAAGTCGTCTAAATGAGGGCTTGACATGTAAGATTTTTGCTTTGCCATTCCTTTTGTTAATGCTAAAAGAAAAATATATCAGCCATCGCATATCTTCTGAATTATCACTTGATGCTATATATGCATAAGGCAGCATTTTATAACTCCCATATAAACTGTAAAGTACTTCCTTGTTAGTAACCTGCTGGTGAATTAATGACTCTCTATTTACTTCCAACTTGTGAGGGCCGTCCATCCCAAATTTTTCGGCAATTTTTGAGGAGTCACAGCAGCAGGTGACAAGTAGCCATTGGTAGCTTGACGATTTCAGGTAATAATCAACGAAAGCTGGAAAGTCCTTTAAGCTATCCTGATACAATGTAACTTCAAGGCCACACTTGATGCCATGGGCTAAAATTTTATTTGAAATTTTTGTGCGTAAAGCATTCAGTTCATTTTCAGAAGCTCCCCTTTCAACATCAGGCCTTTGTTGCTGGGAGTCAATATGAAGAAAGACTTTAAAAAGGCCAGCCTCTTTATATTGCTCCAACCTGTTATCTGTTAAGGCAAAGCCATTGCTTAGCATTTGCACCATAACACCCTTTTGAGCAATATATTTAATGACTTCAGGCAGTTTGGGGTGCAGACTGGGTTCTCCGCCTGCAAGCGTAATAACATGTAAATTTCTTCGTGAAACAGCGAAGTCAACTTCGGACTTAATTTCCTCAAGCGGCTTTGTATAATCGAATTTGGATTTATAACATGCTCTACAGGTTATATTGCATTTTTGATTTACCTCGATTATCAGGTGCGGCACATCCTTGCCTTCAAATGGCAGCATTACAGGATGATCTGTATTGTTTGGAATATCTTTGAGGAGCATTATGCGATCATTTGACTTGAACTTTTAACTCCAATAAGTAATTGATAAACCTGCTGCATAGTTTGAATATCAAAATATAGCTATTAAAGTATAACGGATAGCATTTACTCCCATATTTAAAATCAACGACTCACTTAAAGAGAACACTCAGCTCCATAAGCCCGATGATCATAAGAAATAAGAATAGTATCAGTACAAAAAAAACACCTGACAACATCAATACGCCAGAGAATACCTTTTTATTTACTTCACTATTATTTTCCTTTTCGTTTCCCAACATATATCCATTCTTTCTAATATTTAATCAGTCCTAATATATTCTATAATTTAAGGGCTCATCGATCTTTAATGATTAAGACACCGGTGTTGTTCTTTTTCTGAATCCTTTCATCAATAGATGGTTTTACAACATTGATTAACACCCAAAACATTGCAAAAGTTATTCCACCCCAAATGGTCAAAATAATTAACGCCCACAGCGGAGCCCTGAAAAGCAAGTCTTCCGTTATTTTCAATTTCAATTGTGCTCTGCTGATGGTCATAGTTATATGTATCTAAATCAGATTATTTTGTATTTCTCCCAATTGATCTTTGAACGTCATTTTTTTTTGCTTTCCAATTTCCCGATCGCAATCCTCAAACATGAAGTATATTTTTTCAAGCTCCTCCTTAGACAGAAGGGTTTTTGCTATTTCAAATACTTCATCATTTTCAACGGAAATATGATCAAGTAGCGCTTCTGCGTAAACGTGAAGTTGTTGTTGAGCACGAAGACAATCTCTTTGATCAAGAAAAGTTTCAATATTTGCAATCATTCCACGAAAGTCGTCATGATTTTCAAACATTTCTTTTATTACCCCCTCTTCTAACAACTGATTCTTTTTATTCATTAGTGGGAAAAGAATTTGCTCCTCTTTACGGTGATGATATTGATCTGCGTAACATTTGAAAAACTCGATCAATTGACGAAGAATCATTATATATCTTGTCTCGTCTTTCACAAGCAGTGAATCTAATTTCCATGCTATATCTACTGCAACGACTATAGTTTCATGCTCATTGTACAATATCTTTATCGGATCATTCATCTTATACAATTGTTTCTATACGATCTGCCAGATCTTTTCTCCGGACAATATTTTATTTATGTGGAGTTTCTCCCTTTTGATTTTAGCATTATCAATCTGAAGCATCAATCCTTCTTCATAGATTGGCCTTTCTTCAGTATAAACTACACCAAATGGCCGTGGAAAATAAGTTTCAGCACTATCGAAGAACCGCGCTATGATATTAGCCTTTGTTTTATCCTTTTCATCATGTATCCATAAATCCTCAATGGATAACCCGGCTTCTTTAATATTTACGATAACCGGTTTTAAGCCTTCCAGCTTTATTCCTTTGTCATCATTACTGCCAAACACAAGCGGCTTTCCATGGTTGACATAAATCGCTTCCTCCTTTTTTGTTCCTTTTTCAGAAAATGCAAAAAAAGCTCCATCATTAAATATCGGACAGTTCTGATATATTTCAATAAACGCTCCACCTCTGTGCTGATGAGCACGCTTGAGAATAGATTGCATATGCTTGGGGTCCCTGTCGAGCGTACGGGCAACAAATGTTGATTTTGCACCGAGTGCCAGCTCAAGCGGATTAAAGGGTTCTTCAATAGAGCCCTGAGGAGTTGTTTTAGTAATTTTTCCTCTTTCCGAAGTCGGAGAATATTGTCCCTTTGTAAGGCTATATATCTGGTTATTGAACACAAGCATTTTTATATCAAAATTCTTTCTCATAAAATGAATAAAGTGGTTTCCCCCAATAGATAGTGCATCTCCGTCACCGCTGATAATCCATACACTCAATTCAGGATTTGCCATCTTAACCCCGGAGGCAATTGCTGCGGCTCTTCCATGAATGCTATGCATGCCATATGTATCCATGTAATATGTAAAACGCGAAGAACAACCAATGCCGGAAATAAAAACGAAATTTTCTTTTGGAATTCCTAATTCCGGAAATACAGTTTGTACCTGTTTCAAAATAGAGTAATCTCCGCAGCCTGGACACCACTTCACATCCTGATCCGGGATAAAATCACCGGGAATAAGTTTTAGGTCTGTATTTATAGTGCTATTCATTTTTCGTTTAGTGCTGTAATAATTCTGTCCTTCAACTCCCTGGTAGTAAATGGAAGTCCCTGTATTTTGCTGAACCCTATTGCAGGAATCAGGTATTTAGACCGGATGAGTTGAATGAGCTGACCAGAATTCATCTCAGGAATTAATACTTTTTTGAACCTCCTGAGAAGATCACCAAGATTTTTTGGAAATGGATTAATATACCGGAGGTGTATATTCGCTACATTATATCCCTCTTCCGCCAGCTCAAGCACAGCTGTTTTAATTGACCCGTAAGTAGAACCCCATCCTAATACAACAAGACCCGCATCTCCACTCCCACTTTCTACTTTAGCCAATGGTATATAGTCCGCTATCTTTTGTATTTTTTCAGCACGCAGGTGCGTCATCAATTCATGATTTTGGGGATCATGTGAAACATTGCCTGTTTCATTTTGCTTTTCCAGTCCGCCAATCCGATGCTCAAGCCCTTTTGTACCTGGCTTTATCCAGGGACGGGCCAGTTTTTCATTTCGCTTGTATGGGAGCAAGTCATCTGCTTCCGAATTCAAGCTGGTGAGAAAATCAACATCTATTTTTCTGAGTTGATCTTCTGTTGGGAAGCGCCAGGGTTCTGAGCCATTTGCAATGTATCCGTCGCTTAAAATAATCACAGGTGTCATGTGCTCAATGGCAATCCTGCATGCCTCATAAGTCGTATCAAAGCAGTCAGAAGGTGAAGCTGCTGCCAGTACAGGAAGCGGAGCTTCTCCATGCCGTCCATACATTGCCATTAATAAGTCTGACTGTTCAGTTTTTGTGGGAAGTCCCGTTGAGGGTCCTCCCCGCTGAACATTAATAACAACTAAAGGAATTTCGAGCATAACAGCCAGGCCAAGTGATTCTGTTTTCAGCGAAAGGCCGGGTCCGGAAGTAGTAGTTACCGCCAGGTTTCCAGCGTAAGATGCACCAATGGCCGAACATATTCCGGCAATTTCATCTTCTGCCTGAAACGTCAATACTCCGTTAGCTTTGTACTTTGAAAGCTCGTGTAATATATCTGAGGCTGGAGTAATTGGATATGAACCAAGGAACAAGGGCAATTTGGCTTTTTCAGAAGCCGCAAGCAATCCGATAGCTGTAGCGTGATTACCTGAAATATTCCGGTAATTTCCTGCCGGCAGATTAGAAGAAGAGATTCGGAATCGGGTGGTAAAAATTTCGGTATTCTCGCCAAAATTCTAGCCCGCTTGCAGCGATTTGATATTTGCATCGGCTATATCCTGATTTTTCCAAAACTTTTCCCTGATAAAATTCTGGGTATAATCAAGAGGTTTATTAAACATCCAGAATAGAATACCTAAAACAAACATGTTTTTACAACGCTCCCTTTCTTTTGTCCCAAGTCCGGTACCCGAAAGAACTTCATTATTGAGTTTACTTATTTCTACTTTATAAATGATATAACTATCAAGGTTATTGGCTTCGAGCGGATTGTTTTCTGGAGCGTAATTCGCGAGCTTTAAATTTTTAGAGTCGAATCCTGATGTATTGGCAATCAGAATGCCGCCCAATTTTAATTTAGGTAAATCTACTTTCAGAGCGGCAGCATTCATAGCCACCAAAACATCATATTGATCCCCGGGAGTAAAAATTTTTTTGCTGCCAAAATGCACCTGAAATCCTGAAACACCCGCAACTGTACCTGCCGGCGCGCGGATCTCAGAAGGATAATCAGGAAATGTATTCAAATCCTGACCCAGAAAAGCTGAAGTGTCCGTAAATTGCATACCTGTAAGCTGCATGCCATCGCCGGAGTCGCCGGAGATGCGAATAACAATACTCTCCGCATCTATAGTACTTATGCCTTTCTTCTCCTGGACTTTTTTCAACAGGTCTGCATTATTATCCCGCATGTAACATCTCCTTTTTTAATATGAGCTCTTCTTTCGACTCTGCCCTTTCTTCATCCTGTATACAGCAATCAACTGGACATACCAGCGAACATTGGGGTTCATCGTGAAAGCCTGTACATTCAGTGCATTTCTCCGGAACGATGTAATAGATACTTGGGCTTAAGGTTGGCTGTGCTGCATCAGCATCAAGTGTACCTCCATCTTTCAATAAAACCGTTCCCTTTACATTGGTTTTGTCAGAAAATCTCCACTCATCTCCGCCTTTATAAATAGCGCCATTTGGACATTCCGGTTCACACACTCCGCAGTTAATACATTCCTCTGTAATTCTGATTGCCATTGTTTATTTCAATTATAAAACCACTATAAAGAAAGTTTTTTTTTAAAATTATTTATATGATACAGGTCATAGTTTCATTTGAATTTGATGAATAAATTTCAAAATGAGATTTTTTCCGGTGGTATAATTGTATACACTTTAGGTTAGAATTCTCTTTTGTAAGA
>JAEUTS010000390.1 GCA_016787005.1 Bacteroidia bacterium | reverse complement strand
GCTTACAAACGAATATTAAAAAAACTCTTCTATGGTTTTCTGATCCGGAAATACGATGCATTGTTGTATGTGGGAGAACGCAATAAAAAATATTTATTGGAATATGGTGCCCGCGAATCTCAACTCATATTTTCTCCTCACACAATTGATCAATCCTTTTGGAAAAAGGAAGTGCCTGATACAACTACCAAATCAAAAAGCAAAATAATATTTGCCTGGGCTGCTAAATTCATTGAAAAGAAAAGACCTAATGACGCGATTGAGGCATTTAAACTGGCTTATGAACTCAATAACAATATTGAACTTTGGATGATTGGCTCCGGAGAGTTATTGGAGTCGAGTCTTAGTCTTGCAAATAAACATCCGGCCATCACATTCTGGGGCTTTAAAAATCAAACGGAATTAAAAGCACTGCTAAGCAAAAGCAATTTTCTTTTACTCACAAGTGATTATCGGGAAACCTGGGGGTTAATTGTTAATGAGTGTTTTAGCATGGGAATCCCTGCAATTGTTAGTGATGCATGCGGTGTATCGGCCGACCTGATCGAAGATGGTAAAACAGGTTACTGTTACAATACGGGAAATATAAACATGCTTCAAAATAAAATAGCAACTGCTGCATTAAATGATCTTACTTTATACAAAGAAGGTTTGAAAAGAAAAAATGAGATATATTCGTACGAAATGAATAAAAAAGCCATTATAAAATTTTTGACTTTATAAGATGAGGGATACAGAAAATGGCGTAACACGAATTGCCAAATTATTTGTTTCTATGATCCTGGCTTTAACGTTGAAATTTTTCAAGCCGGAAGTAGATCCATTTTCTATTATTGGGATAGGATTATTTATATTTTTCGGATTGACATTTTTCTACAAGCTCGGTAAGGGAATCCCTGTGAGGGAACTTATTATACTTATCGCCCTTATACAATGGGTCATTGCGCCCATAGTTTCATACCATTTTTTTACCAATAGTGAATTTTATTACATGATAATTGATGAAAGCAAGTATATGAACTTTGTTATTCCTGCTACGTTTGCGTTGATTGTGGGACTAACATTTCCTTTGGGAAAACCAAACGAACATAATAAACAGGAAAAAATAGAAAATTCAGAATATTATTTCAAAAGAGGGCGCATCATATTTGGCATAGGTATCGTTTCACTTTTAATCAAACCCTTTATGCCGGTTTCTTTGGCCTACTTTATTTTACTACTCTCCTACTCGGCTATGTTAGGAGCTTTTTATATCCTTAAAGCCAATGCCCGGTATAAATACATTATTCTGGTGGCTGCATTTGCTCCCGTTTTTGTCGGCGCCGCCGAAAGTTCTGTTTTTCACGAAATGTTTATCTGGGGAGGATTTCTCCTGATCATGTATACCTATATAAATAAATCAACACTTCTTTCAAAAACTTTATTATTTAGCGGTATGGTGGCTTTCATCTTTATAATAAATTCGGTAAAGAAGGATTACCGCGAAGTGGTATGGGCAGATAAGAATCAAAGTCAGCCGCAATTTCCAGGACAGGAAAAAACAGCCGGGAAAGGAAACACGGGGCAATTAATTGGATTGGTAAATGAAAAAGTAAATAAGAGCGGTATACAAAGTGATTATTACCAGGAATTTATCGACCGGCTGAACCAGGGGTGGATCATTGCGAGGATCATGTATGTAGTGCCCGAATATGAAAACTTCGCTGATGGAGAGACTATTATGGAGGGAATAAATGCTGCATTGTTACCAAGATTCCTTTCTCCAAACAAAGCCATGTCGGGCGGAGCAAAAAACTTTGAACGATTTACAGGTTTGGCACTTGCAGGTGCCAGCATGAACCTGGGTATTGTTGGTGAAGCTTATGCCAATTATGGAAAACAAGGAGGGGTTGTATTTATGTTTATCTATGGACTATTCTTCAATATTGTTTATTGGTCGATCCTGAAGAAAGCTCAAATCAAGTCGGAATACTTATTGTGGCTCCCTTTTTTATTTTTCTATGTTATCAAAGCCGAGGAGGACTTTACCAGTATATTCAATCAGTTCGTAAAATCGGTTATAGTGATGGCTATGCTTTTTTACCTATTAAATATGTTTGTAAATGAAGAACCGTTCATA